>NZ_JAUBPB010000051.1:34966-49652 GCF_036700545.1 Microcoleus sp. SVA1B4 | reverse complement strand
AAAAAGGACGGGCGGGACGCCCATCCCACAATAACAATTAAAATTGTAAGTTATTTAATTCGCGATCCTTATTTAATTAATGAGACAAGTCAAATTTTCGGATTGTAACAATGACATTTAAATAATTTTATTGTGTGCGATTTATAATTGGGGGGCAAATTCAATGGATCGCGCGACAGTCCCATTTTACCCAGTAGAGGAGTTTTGGGTTCACCAAAACTCCTCTACTGGGCGATCGCCATCCTTGAGCTTGATTGTGGGCCCAGCCGAAAAGACTGCTGCAAGATGCGGCCAGTCGATTTTAGATTTTAGATTTTAGATTTTAGATTGACGAAATTGAAGAGATTGAAGAAAGCGACCTCACTGATAAACCCAGGGGGCTGGCGATGAGCATTCAAAGCTTTTTTTTCGCTTCACGGATGAATCCGGGGGCCCCGGACGACATGGCTTGATTGTCAAATTAGTCGGAGAGAGAGAGACGGCGATCGGCTATAATAAAGGGCTAGAGGAAAAGAACACCGAAAACCCGAAAATATGGTTGCCATCCAAAGAAATCTCAACATTGCCGCGCTAGAAGCAGAATACAGTCAAAAAACACCGCGAGACATTCTCAAATTTGCCCTAGAAAATTTTGACAATATCTCCATTTCTTTCAGCGGGGCTGAAGATGTAGTTTTGATCGATATTGCCTCAAAAATTACCAAAAACTTCCGCGTTTTCACCCTAGACACCGGACGATTGCACTCGGAAACTTATCAGTTTTTGGATCGAGTCAGAAAACATTACGGCATTAAATTAGAAGTAATGTTTCCCGATGCAGCAGAAGTACAAGCCCTAGTAGAAGAAAAGGGATTGTTTAGTTTTTATCAAGACGGTCACAAAGAATGCTGTGGCGTGCGGAAAGTCAAGCCGCTGCGCCGCAAACTGAATACTCTCGATGCTTGGATTACCGGTCAGCGCAAAGACCAAAGTCCCAGTACCCGCAACGGTATTCCGGTTATTGAAGTTGACACTGCATTCTCAACTCCTGACCATGAATTAATTAAATTCAACCCCTTAGCAAACTGGTCTTCGGCAGAGGTTTGGGAATACATTCGCGCTTTGGATGTGCCTTACAACAAGTTGCACGAACGCGGTTTTGTAAGCATTGGTTGCGAACCTTGTACAAAGCCGGTATTGCCGAACCAACACGAACGCGAAGGTCGCTGGTGGTGGGAAGAAGCGACCGTAAAAGAGTGCGGTTTGCACGCTGGAAACGCACAAACATAGTTTAAATAACTTAGTAGTAAGGTGCGCTAGGCGCACCTTAGCCAAGAATAAATGCACTTTACAACATAAATAGTAGCGGAAGAATTCGCAATTAAAATAAACAAAAATTACGCTGAGCTTGCCCTTGAACTTTGATATAATGCTCGACATAACAATAAATAGTAGCGGAAGAATTCGCAATTAAAATAAACAAAAATTACGCTGAGCTTGCCCTTGAACTTTGATAGAATGATCAACATTCAGAAAAGTTTTTAAAGCAGGTACTATATGCTCGCGTCAACTAGCGAATTGCTGAACACGGCCTTGAGAAATGGTTATGCGATCGGCGCTTTTAACGTCTACAACCTCGAAGGAGTAAAAGCCGTCATTAATGCCGCCGAAGCGCTGCACAGTCCTGCTATACTGCAACTTCACCCCAGCGCCCTGCCATACGGAAAATCGCCTTTAGTCGCGCTGTGCATGGAAGCGGCCCGGAAATCTTTAGTGCCGATCGCAGTACACTTAGATCACAGCACCTCAGAAAAAGACATTCACCTGGGCCTAGCCGCCGGCATCAAATCAATTATGGCAGATGGTTCTTTTTTGCCATACGAACAAAACTTAATATTTAGCCGGGAAATGACTAAATTATGCCACGCTAACGGTGCGGCAGTTGAAGCAGAAATCGGCAGAATTAGTGGCAGAGAAGACGGTTTGACAATCGAGGAGAAAGCCGCAAGAATGACCGATCCCGTAGCAGCAGTAGAGTTTATCAAAGAAACGAAGGTGGATTTTTTAGCCGTAACAATTGGTAACGTTCACGGCAAATATTTCAGCGAACCGAAACTGGATTTTCCGCGTCTGGCAAAAATCCGGGCTGCTGTTTCAGTGCCGTTAGTGATGCACGGTGCTAGCGGTTTGCCGGAGTCAATGATTCATCAATGTATTCAATTCGGGGTATCTAAATTTAATGTGAATACGGAAGTTCGCGAAGCTTATATGGACGTGTTAAAAAGTAGCATTTCGGAGGCAGATCCGGATTTGTTGGAAATAATGGAAAAAGCTATCGATGCCATGCAATCGGTGATTTCTGACAAACTGCAACTTTTTGGTTCTGTCGGTAAAGCTTATTTGCATCAATCTCCCTACAGGGATGAGTTGACCCCAAAGAGTATCAGCAACAAGCAAACCAGCCGCAACCAATCAAGTTTTGATCAAATGTTAAAGCCTGTGTATAGTGAGGCTTTCAGTCTGATGTTGAAGTAAAAAAAATTAAAGTCCTGACTGCGAACCAGTTTTTATATCATCTCGGATCGAGTGACCGCGATTAAAAGGGCGGGTTTTTGAGATTGTCAATTATTGGCAGATATTTTTCGTGAACCCGCCTCTACCTTATTAGGGGTAATCAACCGGACATAATATTAGTCAGGACTTCAGTCTTCTCTAACCGTTTAAAAATCGATCGGGATCGATGCCAGATTCCCGCAGTCGCCGAATTAAAGACTGCAATTGAGCTTCTGCTTGTTGAGCCCTAGATTCCGCTGACTCGGCCCGCTGCCGTTGCTGTTCCGCTTCCGTCAGAATCCAATTGCCATCAACATCATACCAGCGCAACCACAGTCGATCGATTCCTTGAAACTCTCCTTGCCACAAACCCAAGCCCAAACTTAGGTCAGGAATCCACACTCGCGACTCGGGCAATTCTAATTCTTGATAGTGTCCGCCCTTCAATTCAAACACTCGCAATTTGTTAGTATAGCGGCTGAAAACGGCATAAATAGGAACCCGCAAAATTTGCTCGTAAACCTCCCATTTTCTAGGCGGTTCCTCCTTCGTCTCCCGATCCAAAACTTGCCCGTTACCCGCAGCGTTTCCCGACTGAGATGGCAACTTTTCCTCATCGGTATTGTCGCCTAAATCTTCTTTTTCCGTTCCCGGCGAAAGCAGTTCTACAATGACAAAAGGATTCACGCCTTCCTGCCAAGTAACATAACTCATCCGCAGTTCGGAGCGATCGTAAAGTCGGGGAACTCCCACAACTCCAAACCAATCCGGCCGCTTGTGCCACAGAGTGTGATGCACGTCATAATAAAGGTTCATGTCGGTGCCGCTAAATATCTCAGAAGCCGGATAATTCCGAGGTCGAAACGTCAGACTCAACAACTGCGGCTGCAAATCGTGAAATTCGTCAGGCAAACCAGGTTCCTCCGGGTCTTCGCTGGGTAAATCGTACATCGTCGGCAGCGTTTCTCTGGGCGATCGCGGCGGATCGGTTTGCGGCACAGGATATTTAAAAGGAAACATATAATATTGAGAAATGACTCCATTTATGCTAACATCATGGGAACATCCCAATGATGCTTTCACAGGAGTGCAAGCCGGAGAGCTAGAAGCGAGAGATATCGGCTTTGCCGTGCGAGACGATCGCACTCCTAGAAAACGATTTTAACAAAATTGGGACAATCCCTTTTCTTGCTCTATTCTGTGAAGTTAATCTAAAATCTAAAATCTAAAATTGACCAAGAATTTGTTGATGGTACAAGCCCTTGAATTTATCCGTGGAATCAATCCAAAATCTAAAATCTAAAATCCTCACGCCCCCGAATTGATCTCGCGCAAGTCAATCCAAAATCTAAAATCTAAAATCTAAAATCGAATGACTGATCCGAAATTCTGCACTATGATCGACATTCCTCAACTGATTGCTCAAGAACTTTCCATTAATCTGTCTCAAGTCAATAATGCTCTGGAACTTTTCGCCGAGGGAGCAACTATTCCGTTTATTGCCCGCTACCGCAAAGAACGCACGGATTTGCTGAATGAAATTCAGTTGCGGGATATCTCCGATCGCTTCACCTATTTGACGGAAATAGAAGAGCGCAAAAAGTCGATTTTAGATACGATTAGCTCTCAGGGGAAACTCACTGAAGAACTGCAATCTAAAATCGAATCTTGTTTGCAAAAAAACGAACTAGAAGACCTTTATCTGCCTTACAAACCCAAGCGACGGACGCGAGCGACAATTGCTAGGGAAAAAGGTTTGGAACCGCTGGCGAATTTTATCAAATCTCTGAACTTACCGACGGCTAAACCAGCAGATTTTGAGGCGGAAGCAGCTAAATACATTTCGGAAGAAAAGGGCGTTAAAACAGCAGAAGAAGCTCTCAAAGGTGCTGCGGATATTTTGGCGGAAGCGGTTTCGGAAAAAGCAGAATTGCGGGCTTATTTGCGAGAATTTTTGATGAAAACAGGAGTTTTTGTCTCGAAAATTAAAGATGATTTCCCGGAAGGAAGCACTAAATTTGAAATGTACCGCAATTACCAAGTTGCAGCGAGAAACGTTCAATCGCACAATATGTTAGCGCTGTTTCGCGGGGAAACGGAAGGGGTTTTAGATTTGGAACTGGCTTTTGATGAATCCGCAGTGATGGCTTATTTGGAAGCTCAGGAAATTAGAACTAGGATACCGGAAGTTAAAGAGTTTTATCGATCGACTTTGAAGGATGCCTTCAACCGACTGATGAAGACTTCGTTAATTACAGAAGTACGATCGCACAACAAAGCCGTCGCCGATATCGAGTCCATTGCCACTTTTGAAACCAACCTCCGCGAGTTGCTGCTGTCGGCCCCGGCGGGAATGAAACCGACACTGGCGATCGATCCGGGATTTCGCACGGGGTGCAAAGTTTCCGCCCTCGATGAAACCGGGCAATTTTTAGAATATCAAGCAATTTTCCCTCACCAAGCGGCCGCTCAGCGACAACAAGCGGGTAAAATTGTCAAGCATTTAATTGAAAAATATAAAATTGAATTAATCGCGATCGGCAACGGTACAGCTTCCCGCGAAACAGACGAATTTGTTTCGGAAGTTTTGGCCCAAATGGACAGGAAACCGATTAAAGTCATGGTGAATGAATCCGGTGCATCGATTTATTCAGCAAGCGATGTGGCGATCGCCGAATTTCCCGATCTCGACATCACCGTTCGCGGCGCAGTCAGCATCGGACGGCGCTTGCAAGACCCCCTCGCCGAACTCGTGAAAATCGACCCGAAATCAATAGGAGTCGGTCAATACCAGCACGACGTTGACCAAAAACTGCTCAAAAAGAAACTCGACGAAACAGTCGAAAGCTGCGTCAACTATGTCGGAGTTGACTTAAACACAGCATCGAAAGAACTGCTGACATTTGTATCAGGAATGACGGCAACAGTTGCCAAAAATATAGTCAATTACCGCAACGAAAACGGCGCATTTAAAAATCGCCGCCAACTGCTGAAAGTTCCCAAACTCGGGCCCAAAGCTTTTGAACAAGCAGCCGGATTTCTCCGCATTCGCGGCGGCGAAAACCCCCTGGACAATACCGCAGTTCATCCCGAAAGTTATCCTGTAGTGCAGGCGATCGCCAAGGATTTAGACTTGCCGCTGACAGGAATAACACAAATATCGGAAAAAATCAAGACTGTAAATATCAAGAAATATGTCACAGAAAAAGTGGGTGAACCAACACTCCGAGACATTATTTCCGAACTAGAAAAACCGGGAAGAGACCCGCGAGCCGAGTTTAAATATGCCACTTTCCAAGCAGGAATCAAAGAAATCTCCGACTTACAAGTTGGGATGGAATTAGAAGGCATAATCACGAATGTAGCTAACTTTGGAGCCTTTGTTGATGTGGGAGTGCACCAAGATGGTTTGGTTCACGTTTCTCAATTAGCCGATCGATTCGTTGATGACCCCAAACAGATTGTTAAAGTCGGACAAGTTGTGAAAGTGCGGGTTTTGGAGGTGAATGAGAAGTTAAAGCGGGTTAGTTTGACGATGAAGCTACAAGAAAAACCGCAACCGCAAAATGGCAATAGTGCGAGGCTTCCGGCCCCGCGCCGACGTTAAAAATTTGGGGGAAAGCTGAAATACTCACCGCGCCTTCAGGCCGGTGAGTATTTCAAAAATCTGGAACTCTCATAAATGCGTGAAATGAAATTCGTCTGAAAGGGCTAACCCAAGCGTATTGCTCTATAGATGGTCTACAACAGAGCAGTATTAATGTATGCAATATTGCTTTGGGAAACAGTCGCTAACCCCGTAATCGAGAGGGGACTTCCTGCCAGAATAGTGGGACTGCAATCAAACCAACTATCAACTGAATGCCACCAAAGATCGCAAGAGAAGGCCCAAATCCAAAGCGCAGTAGTTCTCCAAATATGATACTGCCTACACCAAATCCAGTAAAGAGAGTAAATACCTTCAGTCCCATCGTTTGGCCCAAATTGTTGTCATCTCCGAGATCGGTCACAATTCCGACAAACAACGGTTGAGTCAGGTCATACCCTAAAGACAAAATAAGAACTGCGATCGTCGTTCCTATTGGCGGAATCTCAAAAATCATTCCAATCCCAGCCACAGCAGCCATTACCAACCCTGCTGGAACGAGCCAACGCCGTCCCCACCGATCGACAGCTTGACCAATGAGAGAACTCAGCAATAAACCGGGAACGCCGTACCCAAGAATGTTTAACCCAATGCTCAAGGCATCCATGTTGTACCGTTGCGATAAATACAACCCTAGCCATGTATATACCCCAGAGTGGTAGATACCATTCCACAGAACATAAGCATATGTACGCTTTCCCCGAAAGGTGGCTAATATCTGGCTGTATCCCCTAAAGATGTGGCGAATAGGCGGTAATTTGGTGACTTTTGGTGTATCAAATAAAGAGCCGTAAGGATGAAGCCGCCAAAGCACAACAGCAGCAAGCACAGCAGTACCGAGAAAGAGCGATCGCCAACCTACAAATGGCTCAAGAATCGCTCCCCCCGCAGAGCCTGCTGCCATTCCCCCTTCCATTGCTGCAAACACCAATCCTAGCTTGGCACCTCGCTGATCAAACGGGAATAAATCGCCAATTAAGGCGAAGGTAAGGGGAATCACACCACTTGCTCCAATCCCGGTTAATAGCCGCCAGGTTGCCATCTGCGAAGCATTTTGAGCAGTGGCAGTTAAAGCCGTGAAAATGACAAAAAGAGCAAGCGAGATGCGAATAATAGACCATCGACCAAAGCGATCGGACAGGAGGCCGAAGAACAATGCCATCAGTGCATAGGACAGCATATAGGCTGGAACGATAAAGCCGATTTCCTGAACGGGAACATTAAAAACTTCAGCCAAACGTGGAATCAGGGGAGCAATCATATACCCCTGTAGAAAAATTAGCCCCGCCGCGATCGAAAGCCAGGAAAACAGGTCTTTATGCTGCTTTAGGCGAATCGCGGTATCGGCTGGTTCGGTATGGGGGTGATTAAAAGATTCTTTTAGTTTCGGCATGAATTTGGGAGATTTCAACTCATATCACATTTCACGGACGACTAAAATCTGAGAACTTAGCTGGAGTGCCAACGCCAACAACCAAAGCCCCTAGCCTGGTAAAAGCTTGGAGTACCTTCTCAACTCTGGAGGTTACAAATTTTGTAGCTAAGCTGTGGAATATAGCCCTTAATGTCAGGATAACTTGACAAATGTCATGATTTATACAAAAAGTGTATATTTAGATACAGAATTTCTTATAAGACTTATTAGTTCAGGTTATCAACAAAGCTAGGATTTACGCATTGACAGAAATCTTTTAATCCCACAAAGTTGTTTGTTTGATGGTTCTGCGATCGCATTCAATTTCCCCATGAATCGAATCTGTGGCGAGAAAACCTACACATTAAACAATACGCTGGGGATAAGAATAATCTGATTTCCTTTCACAAGTTTGCAACTCTCATAAATGCGTGAAATGAAATTCGTCTGAAAGCGCTAACCCAAGCGTATTGGGCTATAATTGTGTAATCCTCACCAACCTTAAAATTATATGGTTGCAAGTAAAAGCGACACCTACGTCTCTCCTGAAGATTATTTAGCAGGCGAGAAAGTCAGTCCGATCAAACACGAGTACAGACAAGGTGAAATCTATGCAATGGCAGGGGCAAGCAAAGCTCATGTCATCATTAGTGTAAATGCAGCAACTTTGTTGAGAAACCATCTTCGGGGAAGTGGCTGCATAACTTACATGGCAGACATGAAAGTTCGGAATGAGACATCAAATTTCTATTACTATCCCGATGTAGCGGTGAGTTGCGATGAACGGGACAGAAATACTGCTGAAGATTTCATTATCTACCCGCGCTTAATTGTGGAAGTTTTATCGCCAACAACAGCGGCTTTTGACAGAGGTGAAAAGTTTGCCGATTACCGTACTTCCGAAAGTTTGCAAGAGTATGTATTAATCAATCAAGAAAGAGTTAGTGTAGAGTCTTTTCGCCGGAATGCAGAGGGTTTGTGGGTGCTTTATCCTTACACTCAAGGACAAGAAGTTCAGTTTGCTAGCGTGAATTTTAGCTGTGCGATCGAGACATTGTATGAAGATGCGATCGGGATTGGTTGATTTTAATTACTCTAGAATCACTGATATTGATATGATTGAACCGCGAAGACGCTAAGGACGCGAAGGAAGAGAAAAGAAGAAGAAGCTGGTAATTGCTATTTTTTCTTGCTGGCTTTCCAAGTGCCACCGTAGAAGTAAAAAGGATTGTTTTTACTTACCGATTCCCAACATTTAAGACACAAAAAAAACCACTGCCCCGACTCGTCATACCGGGCGCGGTAGAGAGTCGGGGCAGATTGGGAACAACGATCGCAATATTTGATTCTGATTGCCCTGGCCATTGTTACTCAGTTTTAAACAATAACGGATTCTTGAGGACGGGCGAATATCATGCGGCCGGCGCTGGTTTGCAGGGCGCTGGTGACTACGACTCTGGCTTCGCCTCCGACATAGCTGCTTCCTGCTTCTACGACAACCATTGTGCCGTCATCCAAGTAACCGATTCCCTGAGAGGGTTCTTTGCCTTCTTTGCGAATTTTTAGTTCGATCGTATCTCCCGGCAAATAAGTCGGGCGCACCGCATGAGTCAAATCGTTGATATTCAAAACCGGCAGTTTTTGGACTGTAGCTACTTTCGATAAGTTGTAATCGTTGGTGAGCAAAATGCCGTCGATATCCAAAGCAAATCGGACTAATTTCGCATCGACTGTGGCAATATCTTCGTAGTCAGCCGAGTGAATTTGAATCCGTTCTGGATATGTTTCTTTGATGCGGTTGAGTACATCTAAGCCGCGGCGCCCGCGCACTCGCTTTTGATCGTTGGCGGAATCAGCTACCAGTTGCAGTTCTTGGAGCACGAATTGCGGCACGATAATTTGACCTTCGAGGAAACCTGTTTCTAGCAAGTTTTCAATTCGGCCGTCAATAATGCAGCTAGTATCGACAACTTTGGCAGTTGCTGGTTTGAAAGTACCTTCGGCTACCAACACCGTGTCAAAGCTTTTGGGGTTGATCAGTCGCAAGAAAGCGCGGCCGTGGGTGTCTGTTAAGCTGACGCCTGTGAAGCCGAACATGACGCTACCCAAGACTGCGACTAAAGGTTTGATGAAGCCGAACTCGCGGGGAATTGGCAGCAGGAATAGCGGAGCCAGCATTAAGTTTGCTACTAGCAGTCCGATGATTAAGCCGATCGCCCGCGTCAGCAGCATCTCCACTGGCATATCGCGGACTTGTTTTTCCAGGCGTCGATAGGTTGTTTGAGCCACCAATCCCATCACGAAGCCGATTAATGCTCCAAAGGAACCTAGTACAGAACTTAAGCCTTGTATATTTGTAACTTGCAGCAGGAGATTGCTCGGCAGGAGTTCGACTCCGTAATAGCCGATGCCTCCGCCTGCGATTATGAATGAGATTATTATGATTGCGTCTAGCATTAGTTCTAGGTTAATGAATTTATTCCTATTATATCTTTCTAGTGCTGATACTTGTTTTCATGCTTTGGTCGGATATCGCTATATTTGCTGAGGGATTTTTATAAACTTATATTTACCCGTTGTACCCTTTGGGGGATGTGCCAGGGAGCCGATCGGCATTTAGCGCGCCCCGCCGCCAGCAGGCACGAGGTGCGAATAGACCGCGCTGCGGGCTGTTGGGGAATTTTGGCAGATCAAAACGGGTACGAGGTTAAATTAAAAGAGCCGATCGTTCGCAGCGCTTTTTTGGTAAGAAAATGTCATAATATACATAATTATTCATGATTGTTTAATTAAAACTTTAGATTTGAAGTGGCGCTTTCGGCTTGAGATGTAATGAACCCTCCCACAGATTATTTAACATTTGAATTAAAAAAAAGTGTGCAAGCGACAAATTCCGGCATTCCCAGTTCGGCTTACCTGCATATACCTTTTTGTCGCCGCCGCTGTTACTACTGCGATTTTCCGGTTTTTGTGGTGGGCGATCGCAAAAATGGCGAGAATTCCGGCACAATTGTGCAATATGTTGCTGTACTGTGTCAAGAAATTCAAGCAACTAAAAATTTAGGCGCATCTCTGAAAACAGTTTTTTTTGGTGGTGGCACGCCTTCGCTGCTTTCTGTCAGTCAGTTGAGCAATATTTTAGAGACTCTCGACGGCAAATTTGGCATTGCTGCTGAGGCGGAAATTTCTATAGAAATAGATCCGGGTACGTTTACTTTAGAACAGTTGCGGGGATATGCAGCGGCGGGAGTAAATCGAGTTAGTTTGGGAGTGCAAGCTTTTCAAGATGAATTGCTGCAAGCTTGCGGGCGATCGCACTCTGTCGCTGATATTTTTGAAGCAGTAGAAATAGTGCGATCGGCTGGTATTGTCAATTTCAGTTTAGACCTAATTTCGGGACTGCCACACCAAACTTTAGAACAGTGGGAAGCTTCCCTGAAATCGGCGGTGGAAATTAGCCCGACTCACCTGTCGAGTTACGACTTAATTGTTGAGCCCTTAACTGCTTTCGGGCGCTACTTTGAAGCAGGCGCGCAGCCGCTACCAGCAGATGAAACCGCTGCTGGTATGTACCGTTTGGCGCGGGAAATTCTGACCGGTGCTGGCTACGAACATTACGAAATTTCTAATTACGCTCGATCTGGCTATCAGTGCCGCCACAACCGCGTTTATTGGGAAAATCGTCCTTATTACGGTTTGGGAATGGGGGCGGCGAGTTACGTGGAAGGCCGGAGGTTGACTAGACCTCGCAAAACTCAAGAATATTATCAGTGGGTGCGATCGATCTCTGGCCTCAATTCCCCTGCTACTCCACAAATTGGGGGGGAAACCCAGCATGATATGTACCCAGCAATTGAGCAAAATTTTCAAGTCTCAGAAAATGACATTTTGCTAGAAACGCTGATGCTAGGTTTGCGTTTAGCAGAAGGAGTTAGCCTGTCGGCGCTGACTGAAAAGTTTAGTCAGCAAACGGTTGATAAAATTTGGCGTTGTTTGCAGCCCTACTGGCGGCAAGGATGGGTAGAAATTATCACTGCGGATGGGGCGATCTCAAATTTAGGCGAGGCCGCGAAACTGCCGCTTTCGGGCAATTTGAGGTTGAGCGATCCCGAAGGTTTTTTATTTTCTAATACAATTTTAGCCGATTTGTTCAGCAACTTAGGCGAGGATAATTAGCTCTGTCTGAGGAAGTATACCCCCTGACAAGCGCGATCGACCCTAAAGCCGTGGCCGCCAATGCGATCGAAAGGAAATTCAATTGCTCCCTAGCTCGATCATCTCAAAAATAATATATTTTCTATCGATCCCTAAACAAATCTTAAAGGTGAACTAAGCCTTGAGATAGACGCCACGACTGCACTCCAGCCGTCATACTTAAGACTGAACATTTAAAAAGTAATTTAATGAACACTTTAACTATCGAGCGCAACCAAACCCAAAAGCAGCCCAGCCTTGTAATTAGCGAGCGCGGGTGCAATCCGGCTTCCAAGTGTAATTTTTGCGGTCACTACCAACAGGCAAGAGGTTCAGTTGGTCACTGTCAATTGTTGAATGCACCTGTTAAGGGAGGATGGAAATCTTGCACTTTAGCAATGCCGGCTTTTGCACCTTCTTGGGAATAGGGGGAAGGCGCTGATGTTTTCCCGGAGAAATTTATTAATTAACCCAAAGAATGTAAAAAAAATGTATAAAAAATTATGTTTTAACTGGGAATATGCTATAATAAGCTTAGGCCTTTTGCCACTCGCTCGCACCATTGCACAAACAAGTTAAAAAGATGAATTTGACACTAAATCAGGTAATTTCCGAAGGTCATACGCGCATTTTGTGTTGGTATCTAAATAATACTAGCAAAGTGCAAATCGCTCGCATTACAAATATTCCTAATTGGTATTTTGAGCGGACAGTGTTTCCGGGGGAACGTTTTTTGTTTGAAGCGTTGCCGGAAGCTCAGTTAGAAGTTTGCAGGAGTGCGGATACGGGTGGTATAGTGTGCGAGCGAATTTTGTGCGATCGGCTGCGAGTTGAAGAATTAAGCACCGCTGATTGAAGATAATTCCCCAGACTTACCAACGAGAGGTAGAAACCCGGTTTTTTTTCAGAAACCGGGTTTCTTTGTATGATTATAAAAACTCGGTTCGCGATCGCACTCCCAACCTCATAAACCCGGTTGATTCCTAGATTTCTCGTTACTAAGCCCAAAATTCGTAGAAACTCACATCTTGCACCATTCTCGCTTAACAGGCAAGATGCCTGTTCCACAAGAAAATCTACTCTTTGTGGAACAGGCATCTTGCCTGTTCCTAAAAAGCTTATTGACAGTGGTGCAACATCTTAGTATAAACCGGCATTCTCGCCACCCCATGCGTCAGCCCTGAAACTGTCGGAAATGTGAATCTAAGCTAAATTATAAAAAATCCACCACTCTTCAATCCTAAAACCCGATGTCCCTCACCGAACAAATCCTCTCCCAAATGCCAGGAGACGCCCTCACAGGCCTGAGAAAAGTCGATCGACTCTGGGAAAACCTCAAACAAAACACCGCACCAACACCCCAAGCAGTCAAACACAGCCAACAACCCCTCGAAACCCTCGACTTCGACATAGTTATCGGCGGCGGAACCCTAGGAATATTAATCGGTACAGCCCTAGCCGTGCGGGGTTGGCGAGTAGCCTTGATAGAACGCGGCACCCTGCGAGGCCGCGATCAAGAATGGAACATTTCTCGCAAAGAATTAGACGCATTCTTAGAACTAAATCTGCTATCAGTTGAAGAGATAGAAAAAGCCATAGCCACCGAATACAACCCAGCCCGCATCAGCTTTGCCAACACCCCAGACATTTGGGTGCGCGACGTACTCAACATCGGAATAGACCCAGTTTACCTCCTAGAAACCCTGAAACAGCGATTCCTCCAAGCTGGAGGAAAGCTATTTGAAAATACACCATTTAAAACAGCAACCATTCACCCAAATGGAGTCCTTGTAGAATCGGCTAACACCGATACACAACCTGCTACAAATTTATTTAAAACCAGATTATTATTAGACGCAATGGGACATTTTTCGCCCATTGTCCGCCAAGCTAGACAAGGGAAAAAACCCGACGCCGTATGTTTAGTAGTCGGTAGTTGCGCTCAAGGATACCCCAAAAACGACACCGGCGATATATTTGCATCCTTCACCCCAATGCAAAATCAGTGCCAATATTTTTGGGAAGCATTTCCAGCCAGAGACGGCCGCACCACCTACTTATTTACCTACATAGACGCCGACACAGAAAGATTCAGTTTAGAAACATTATTTGAAGAGTATTTGCGCTTGCTTCCCCAATATCAAAACGTCGAACTCGAACAATTAAAATTCCAAAGAGCACTCTACGGATTCTTCCCCTGCTATCGTCAAAGTCCTCTCAAAACGTCTTGGAATCGCCTACTCCCAGTCGGAGACAGCAGCGGTAGCCAATCTCCCCTCAGCTTCGGCGGTTTCGGCGCAATGGTGCGTCACCTCAAACGCTTGACTTTAGGAATTGACGAAGCTTTGACAAGCGACAGTCTCGACAAAAATTCCCTCGCACTTTTGCAACCCTACCAGCCGAATCTATCTGTCACCTGGTTGTTTCAGCGTTCGATGAGTGCTGCGATGAATCAGAAAATAGACCCAAATCAAATCAATCAACTTTTGGCTGCCGTATTTCAGGTAATGGAAGAGTTGGGAGAACCGGTACTCAAACCGTTTCTTCAAGATATCGTGCTGTTTCCGGCTTTGTCCCAAACTCTGTTTAAAACAGCAATTAGCCATCCCGGATTAGTTATGAAAATTATCCCGCAGGTTGGAATAGCTAATTTGCTCGATTGGATGGTTCATTATGTAAATTTAGGAATTTATACGGGTTTGCAGCCTTTGGGGAAAGCCGTAGAACCGCAGGTGAAAAATTTAGCACCGGAGCAGCAATACTATTTTCACCGATTAGTTGAAGCGTGGCAATATGGCGCTGGAGGCGATTATTAAGTGATAAATTGTGGCACGGGCATCTTGCCCGTGGCTAATATATGAACAGGCAAGATGCCTGTTCCACAACACAAGATAATTTAT
>NZ_JAUBPB010000051.1:0-34866 GCF_036700545.1 Microcoleus sp. SVA1B4 | reverse complement strand
TGATTAATTAATTGTGGCACGGGCATCTTGCCCGTGGCTAATATCTGAACAGGCAAGATGCCTGTTCCACAACACAAGATAATTTATTGATTAATTAATTGTGGCACGGGCATCTTGCCCGTGGCTAATATCTGAACAGGCAAGATGCCTGTTCCACAACACAATTATATATGAACAGGCAAGATGCCTGTTCCACAACATAATTATATATGAACAGGCAAGATGCCTGTTCCACAACATAATTATATAAGTTATGACTTATGAAGGAGCTATAACTGCTAAAGCTTGGGGAATGACTCGGAATTTTGCAGGCGTGTAAGTTGTGATTTCACCGTCAGTATTAATCGGACGGCGTTTGCTAGTATTAACCTCAAATTCTTGAGCGTACAAGGCGCGAACGTTAGGCGAACTGGTATAATTTCCTTGCCTCATAGCCGGCAGCAAACCAATTATTTCCCACCAGTGTATTGTTTCCAAACTGTACAAATCCAGTCGCCGGTCGTCGATGGTGGCATCCTCCGCAACTGTCATCCCTCCGCCGTAATAGCGACCGTTGCCAATGGCAATTTGGATAGTTTTAACCTTAAAAGATTGGTTGTTTACCTTGATTTCTGCTCGGAATGGTCGCGCTGATAAAATTGTCTGCAAAGCAGTAAAAGCATAAGCTAAAACTCCCCAGCGCTGCTTGACGTTTTTAGTAAGTCGCTGGGTAATTTGCACGCTCAATCCCAAACTCGCCACATTAAAAAAATGCTTGTCGTTCACCCAACCTAGGTCTATTAGTCGAACTTTATCGCTGGCAATTACTTGACAAGCTGCTGATAAATCTGTAGGGATTCTCAGAGTGCGGGCTAGGTCGTTAGCTGTTCCCATGGGCAAAATACCCAAGGGTAACTTGGTGTCTATCAAACCTTCTATGGCGGCGTTGAGAGTGCCGTCGCCACCGCCAATTATTACTAATTCGACTCGATTTTGGTAGCGGCGAATCGTGTCGGAAAGTTCGTGGGCGTGGTCGGTAGACTCTATAATTAACTCAAAACCCAGTGCTTCTAATTTTACAGTGGCTTGAGATAATAGCTTTTGCCCTTTTCGGGAGTGCTGGTTTACTAAAAGTAGAGCTTTCTTCATTTGTTAATTTTTAATTAGGAATATTGGGTCTTTTAAATTACAAAAAGTATAGCTTGATGCCTTAACTGCATGAAATTAATGCTTTACTTCCATTTTACCAGTTATGATGGATTGACAAAAATGTTAAAAAATGGATAATTGTAGCAAAAGATTTGTAAAAAATAGCTCCCTCCGGCTCTGACTTAGCAGCAAAAAACCTCGCTTGTGGATCGAACTTAATTTAAAATCATGTATAATATTTTACAAAAAGCCCAAGTCGCTGCCGATCGCCAAAACTGGCCCTTGTTAGTTGAATGCTTGCAGCAAGTGACAGCCGACGGTAGCAAGCCGCAGGAAGAACACATTTTAGAGCAAGCTGTCAGTTTAGCAATAGAAGCCTTAAAATCGGGCGATTTTCAAGACCGTTGGGAAATTGCTAAAGTATTGCCAAATCTGGGAGATGGCGCGATCGCACCTTTAATTGCCGTGCTCGAAGACGAAGACGCAGACACCGAACCCCGGTGGTTCGCCGCCCGCATTCTCGGAAAGTTCGTGAAGCTAAGCTATCCCGTAGGGAATCGCCCGGAAGTGATTCAAGCTTTAGTAGAATTAGTCAAAAATTCCGACGAAGAATTGAGCCAAATCGCCGCCGAAACCCTAGGGAATTTCGGCCCGACAGCCATAGAATCCCTAGCAACTCTCCTACTCCAAGAAGACTCGCGACAGTTTGCAACAGCAGCACTCGCCCAAATTCGGCGCACCGAAACCATCCCACCGCTGTTGAGCGTAGTCGGAGACTCTCAAGTTGCGGTGCGGGCAGCCGCAATCGAGGCCCTGAGCAGCTTTCACGATTCCCGGATCCCCCCGGTACTGGTAGCAGCACTCAAAGATCCGGCGACAGCAGTCAGAAAAGAAGCCGTGCGAGCTCTCGGTGTGCGCGCCTATTTAGATGCAGAATTAGATTTAGTTAACTTGCTCAAACCTTTACTTTCGGATATCCGATTAGAAGTTTGTCAGCAAGCGGCGATCGCGATCGGGCGAGTGAAAACTGATGCTGCCGCGGCTGCTTTATTTGAATTGCTGCGATCGCCAATAACTCCGGTTGAATTGCAAATCGAAACTGTGCGCGCCCTAAGCTGGATGGAAACTGCAACCGCTTTAGCATATTTGCATCAGACATTAATGGCGCAATTTAATAACATAAATTCTACTGTTTGTCAAGAGATAGTCACTGTTTTAGGGCGAGTAGAAAAGCCGGAATTAAAAGCTGCTGCTGCTGAAATTCTGATTGATTTGTTGAAAACAGGTCATCCGGTTGTGCAGGAGGCAGTCAGCAAAAAATCTTTAGCTTTAGGTTTAGGAAAATTAGGAGATATGAGAGGGCTAGATACTCTGATTTCAATGTTGGGCGACGCAGACAGCAGCGTCAGGCTGCACTGCATGGCAGCGCTCAAACAGCTAGGTGCTGCCGAGGCGAGGCAGAAATTAGAAAGCTTAGTTAAGCAAGACAATCTCGAACCGAGATTGAAAAAAGGAATTGCGATCGCCCTGCAAGAATGGCAATAAAATTAAGAGCGGGCGGATTTACGGAGAACATTTAAATTTAGGGTGCGCCATAAGCACCTTAAGTAGAAATTAAATATTGAATTTTGAACTCGATAACTGAAAAATCACAACTTTAGCTCTGCTCAATTGGCAGTCGGACTCGGAAAGTCGAGCCGAGTCCTTCCCCAGGACTTTCGGCCCAGACACTGCCGCCGTGGAGTTCCACGAGATGGCGGACGATCGCCAATCCCAGTCCCAGCCCGCCGTAATTGCGCGTAGAAGTGCTGTCAGCTTGGCGGAAGCGATCGAACACAAAGGGCAAAAACTCCTTGCTGATGCCAATTCCCGTATCGCTAACAACGATCAAAACAGAGTGAACCGGAGACGGCCCAGACAAGATGGCGCCACCCCCTGCTCCCGGTTCCCCATCCTCCGAGAGCGTGATTTCCACGCGACCCGACGGCGGCGTAAACTTAATAGCATTCGAGAGCAAATTAGACACCACCTGCTGCAAACGAGTAGCATCGCCCTTCACCAAGCTCACCCCTTCGCCACAAAAACTGACCAATTCAATTCCCCTAGCTTCAGCATCAGGGATCAGCGCCTTCACCGCCGTTTCTACAATCCGCACCAAATCCACCGGGAACAGCTTCAAACACACTTTGTTGCTCACAATCCGGGAAACATCCAGCAAATCCTCAATCATCTGAGTTTGCAACCGCGCGTTTCGCTCAATAGTCTCCAAACCCACAGCCGTTTTTTCGGCACTCATCTGGCGCTGCCGCAACATCTGGGCCCAGCCCAAAATCGCGTTCAGAGGCGTCCGCAACTCGTGAGAAAGCGTTCCTAAAAACTGGTCTTTAATCCGGTTAGCCTCTGCAGCTTCCCGGTAAAGCCGCGCATTGTCGATCGCCACCGCCGCATCCCGCGCCAAATCCTCCAGCAAAACCAAATCGCTCTCCCCGCAGCGGCGGCCAGACTCCCCGCACAGCAACGAAATCGCTCCCAGCGTCCGCCCACGAGCGATCAGCGGCACGCAGATTGCCGACAGTACCTGGGATTGGGCTCGCAGCACCAACTGCAGTTCCCTGTCCGGCACAACCGCCTCGATCACCCATTCCGGTATTTCTGGGTAGAGCTTCGACTCACCAGTCCGTAGCACCTTTGCTACTCCGTGCCGTCCCTGGGGGTCTAGTGGCATACGCTGATCGATTTGCCACAGCAGAGCGACTTTGCTCGGATCTGAGTGAGCAACTGCTTGCAAGCGGATCGAGCCGTCGGCATCGAGCAAATGCACACAGCACCAATCCCCCAGCCCCGGTACTGTTAAATCTGCCAAACCTTGCAGCGCCTCCTCGTAATCCAGGGAAGCCGACGACAGCAAAGCCAAAGCTTGAGCGTTAAAATAGGCTGTTTGGGCCGATCGCTGGCGATCGTCAATATCAGTACAAGTCCCGAACCATTTAAGAATTTTCCCCTCAGCGTCCCGCACGGGCAATGCCCTGCCCAGATGCCAGCGGTAAGCCCCGTCAGAGGCTCGTTTAAAGCGGTATTCCACCTCGTAAGTCCTCCCCGTCTGCACCGAGGTCTTCCAGCTTTCTACGGAATCTTCCACATCATCGGGATGCAGGGCTAGCTCCCACCCCCAGCCTTGAGTTTCCTCCAGTGTCAAGCCAGTATATTCAAACCAGCGCTGGTTGTAGTAGTCGAGCCAGCCGTCGGGTCTGGCAGTCCAAACTATTTGCGGGATGGCTTCAGCGAGGACGCGGTACAACTGTTCGCTGGCTTCGGCTTCGCGACGAGCGGCCTGTTCCCGCGCCAATGCCCAATTCCGCTGTTCTTCGGCTTCTTTGCGAGCGGTGATGTCGCTAATTACGCCGATCCATTTGCAGGGATTGCCTTGTTTGTCAAGCACTGCTTTGCCCCGATCGATCCAATGGAGCAAGCCACCCCGTTGGCACTGAACGCGGTATTCCTGAAAAAATGGGGCAGCAGAACTGTCTGGCGCACTCAAATACCGATCGACTGCGACCAAAACTCGATCGCGGTCGATCGGGTGCAAGATACTGTTCCAAGCTGCTCTTGTCCTCGGAAATCCGCCTTTTGCGTACTCCAAATGTTCGTCTACGTGACCGAACCACAGCACGATGTCGGTCTCGATATCCCATTCGTAAATCAAATCACTGGCACTTTCTGCTGCAATCCGAAACCGCTCTTCAGACTGTCGCAGCACTTCCAGAAACTTAAAGCGTTCAGTCACGTCCAAAACCAGAGACAGCACCGATACCAACTGTCCCGAATCGCTGTAAAAAGCCGAATTGTACCACTCGCAGTGTACCAACGAACCCCTCTTATTATAATTGCTGTTGCGAACTACATTGCAGCGATTTTCGGGTTTTTTTAAACTATAAATTGCAGATTCTACCTCTGACAAATCGCCCTTGGAAATAAAGTTCCAGTCGCTAAAATGCTTGCCTAAAACTTCTCTTTTTTCCCACCCAAAAATATTCTCGGCCGCCGGCGACCACCCGCTGAGACGAAAGTTTTCATCCCACTCAATCACCGCTAGGGGCGTATTTTCAAAATGAGAAGTGAGTTTTTGCAGCGCCTCGCGCAGGGATGCTTCTACTTGCTTTCGCCCCGTAATATCGCTAAAAGAAATAGCAATGCCGTCTCCCAATTTAACGGTCATAATCCGAAACCAGGCGACAATGCCTTCGTTGTTGTAATAAATCTCGGTTTCGAGGGGAATTCCTGTTTCTACAACTTGCACGTAACGGTCGAACAAATTGTTATCTTTATGCCCCGGCAGCACTTGCAGCAATCGCTTGCCGGTTAATTCGCCCGGGGTACGGTGTTGCATTTTTGCCGCTGCGGGATTGACGTATTCCCATTCAAAATCCACAATTGTGGATTCGTCGCGGATGCTGCGGAACACGTTAAAACCGTCTAGAGATAATTCCTGAAAAACGCGGAAGCGTTCTTCGCTTTCTTGCAGCTTGCCTACGGTGTCAAGCAGGAGATCCTCGACTCGCTCGCGCTGCGTTATTTCTGCAAGCAATTGCTGGTTAATTTGCTGGAGTTCGGTTGTGAGGGAGGGGACGGAATTTGTAATATCAGAGTCGGCTTGCAGTCGATCGACCTTTTCAGATTCCAACGCCGTATTTCCTGGAAAAGAGGCCGCCCCAGCCAAAGCCAACACTTGAGGAACCCAAGGTCTCAGGGACGCTACAGCCCACAAAGAGATGATAGCGGTAACGGGGGCGATCGAACTTGACAGCCAGTAGCTGGGGTGCACCAGCATCCAAACTTGCATCAAGTAAGTTGTCCCGCCCCAGAAAAACCAGGCTCCCAATAGGATAAACCCCTTGCTCAAAGGCACGTCCCGCTGCTTCCGGGCATAGTATGTCAGAAGTGCTGGAATTGAATAATAAGCCAAGGCAATTAACACATCGCTGACCACCTGCAGTCCCATCAACTGGGGTTGCCACTGGCAACAGCCATCTTGCGGAATAAAATTGTGGTTAAATGACATAATCTTAATAAAGAGCAGCATTTCGGCTTTCCTGTGCGATCGAGCTTAGTTGCACTTGTGTTGCTGACCCGCTAATTTCTAGTTTATACACAAAAAAACATAAAACAAAAGTGACTTTAGTCCGGGGAGGAAAGTTCACAGCAGGCTTTAACCTGCCTGAAATATTTGTCCATTTATTGAGAGGTTTAGGGAGAGTGAGATACTATAATTCCCAAGGAGGTACGAAATTAAATGCTATCTTTTGAATTCACAACTTACGGAAAAACAGAGCAATTGAGCGCACTTGATGAAGGGATTACTAGAGTGCCGTTCATTGAAACGGTTTAGCTAGCAACTGGCAATATTCGATAAATTCATCTTTATTGAATCTATTTTTTGATAAGTTTGCAGATTCAGAAATCCCTTCAACATAGGAGAATCGACCTCTACTTGGAGGCTCAGAAATCCTGCCGGAGCAGATTGATGCTTAGAGCGCAGCATCCCCGCCTCTGGCGCTGGAATCAAAACAAATCTGTACCTGTATCAAAGTCTACTAAATTCTGCTACTACATCGGTTAATGTCACAGATTATCTTCCACTAAAATTTCTGAAACCATCTCGAATTAAACATCCATGCGCTTAGAGCAGCTTCAAGCATTTCTTTCAGTTGCTGAAACTGGTAGCTTTCAGCAAGCGGCCCGGAAGTGTGGCGTTACCCAATCGACTATTAGCCGCCAAGTGCAGGGATTAGAAGCGGAAGTGGGTTTGTCGCTGTTTCACCGCACGGCCCACGCGAAACTGACTGTGGGAGGGGAATGCCTACTGCCTCACGCTCGCAAAATCTGTCAGACTTGGCGAAATGCTGCTGAAGAATTGGGAGACTTACGGGCGGGAAAGCAGCCGGAACTCTGCGTGGCGGCGATTCATTCGGTTTGCGCTGCTTATTTGCCACCTGTGCTGCAAAAGTTTTGCCGCGACTATCCAGACGTACAATTGCGGGTGACTGCCCTCGGTAGCGATCGAGCTCTGAAAGTCCTCAAAGACGGTTTGGTGGACATCGCTGTGGTGATGAACAACCGCCATTTTACTCAAGCCCCGGAAATGTTGGTTGAGGTGCTCTACAATGAGCCGATCGAGGTGTTGATGGCGGCGGGTCATCCCCTGGCCCAGTACGAACGAGTACCTTGGCCGGAATTGATTTGTTACCCGCAAGTGGTGTTTAAGGATGGGTACGGAATGCAGCGGATGGTGCAAGAACAATTTGGACGCATCGGTGCTAAACTTCATGCTGTTTTGGAACTCAACACTCTTGATGCTTTTCGGGGTGTGGTGCGACAGGGAGAGTTGATTGCTTTGCTGCCGCATTCAGCTTTGGTGGAGGCGAAGGGCGATCGTACTTTAGCAATTCGGTCGATCGCCCCAGAGCGCTCAAATTCCAAGGTTTCGACGATCGGTCAATTGGCCGCAGATCCCACTTGGACTCGCGAAGTGGTATTGGTGACAACTCACGATCGAATGCAAATTCCGCCGATCGCCCATTTCTGGAATTTGGTACGCGAATTTGTGCCGCCATTTGATGTAATGAAGCTCGAAAAATCCGGGAGTTAATTCGATAATTTTGAATTGAGAGTTGGGAATTTTAAATTTAAAACGATTCAAATATTACCAATTACTAACTACCACTTACTAACTACCAACTACCAATTACTAACTTCCAAAGTTATGAGTGACGCATTTAGAGAATTGCTGCGAAAAATTGGCAGCGGAGTACACACAGGAGAAAACTTAACTCGCTCCGAAGCAGCTGCAGCCACGCGGATGATGCTGCTGGGAGAAGCAACACCGGCTCAAATCGGAGCTTTTATGATTTCCCACCGCATTAAACGGCCCACTGGGGAAGAATTAGCCGGAATGCTCGATGCTTATGAAGAATTGGGGCCTATGCTTGCCCCCCCAAACCGAGAAAAAGGGTTTTCCGTCTCTACCGTCGCCGTGTTTGGCGTTGCTTACGACGGGCGATCGCGCACGGCTCCAATTAGCCCAATAACCGCCCTAATTTTAGCCGCATCTGGCGTCCCAACCCTCATGCACGGGGGGGATACCATGCCAACGAAGGAAGGCATTCCCCTGATTGAAATTTGGCGCGGTTTGGGAGTTGACTGGAGAAAACTGAGTTTAGAAAAAGTCCAGCAAGTTTTTGACAATACGGGTTTGGGTTTTGTGTACCTTCCCAAGCATTTTCCTCAAGCCGCCGCTTTAGTGCCCTACCGCCGCGAAATTGGAAAACGGCCACCTTTTTCGACAATGGAGTTGATGTGGTGTCCCTGTGCCGGCGATGTTAACGTCATATCGGGCTACGTCCACCCGCCGACAGAAGGTATGTTTCAAAAAGCCTTTGAGCTGCGGGGAATCAAAAATTATACCACAGTCAAGGGATTGGAGGGAAGCTGCGATTTGCCGCGCGATCGTACTGCGATTATCGGCATTGCTAAGCCGGATGCCGAGTTTGAACGACTGCTTTTGGCCCACGGAGATTACGGTTTTAGCAACACAAATCCGGCATTTGAATCAACCTCTGAGTTATTAAAACAAATGCAGGAAGTGTTGCTTGGAAAACCCTCAGAAGTGATGCAGTCCGCTATCTGGAACGGCGGATTTTATCTGTGGCGCAGCGGAGTTTGTTTGGATATAAACTCTGGTTTAATTGAGGCAGAAACTTTACTCAGCAGCGGTCAAGTCGTCCAAAAACTTGAGGAAATTAGCCAAGCCGTTAGTGTTTTTAGTTGAGAATGACAGTTGACAGTTGACAGTTGACAGTTGACCGTTAACTACTGACTACTAGACATCTCCAATAATTATTGTGGAACAGGCATCTTGCCTGTTCAAAACAGGCAATTCTTGCGATAACTACTGACTAATGACTACTGACTACTGACTACTGACTACTGACTACTGACTAATGACTAATCATAAAATTGCTGTAATTGTGCTTGCAGGCGGTCAAAGTTCGCGGATGGGTAAGGATAAAGCTTTGCTGGAAATTGAGGGCAAATCCCTATTGCAGCGGGCGTTGGAAGTTGCCGCAGTTGTAACCCCCGAAGTTTATGTTCTGACTGCTTGGCCCGATCGCTATCGATCGACATTAACCGAAACATCCCAATTTCTGGTAGAGTACAATCCGGGCTCCGGGCCCTTGGTTGCATTGACTCAGGGATTGACAGAAATAGCCGCCGACTGGATTTTACTGTTAGCTTGCGATTTGCCTTTGTTGGATGCCCAGATTATTCAGAATTGGGCAAGTCAGTTAACCGAATTTCCCCCATCAACTTTAGCAGTTGTGCCTTATCAAAATTCGCGCTGGGAGCCTTTGTGCGGCTTCTACCGCCACCAATCTCTGCCCAGCTTGCAAAGTTTTATTGACAAAGGTGGACGTTCCTTTCAAGTGTGGTTAAATCAAATTCCCGCAATCCCTTTACCTGTAGGGGAACGAGAAGCAGTAATGTTATCGAATTGCAATACATTAGAAGAGTTTGAGCAATTAAAAGGTAAAATGAGTAACTGTTGACTTTTGACAGTTGACAGTTAACTGACTAACTACTAATTACTAATTACTAATGATTAACCAATATTGGTTGCTAGATCGCGATATAACTTTCCTCAATCACGGCTCTTTTGGGGCCTGTCCGATTCCCGTACTCGAAGCGCAAACCATTTTTCGAGAACAACTGGAAAGAGAACCTTTGCGCTTTTTACTGCGGGAATTTGAACCCTTGTTGGATAATGCGAGAAATCAGTTAGCAGCATTTCTCGGTGCGAGTGAGGATGACTTGGCGTTTGTCCCGAATGCCACGACGGGAGTAAATGCTGTTTTGCGATCGCTCTGTTTTTCTCCGGGCGACGAATTGCTAACTACAAATCAGGAATACAACGCTTGCCGCAACACACTTAACTTTGTAGCCGAGCGGACAGGTGCTAAAGTAATAGTAGCAGAAGTCCCCTTTCCCATTGAGTCACCCGACCAAATTATTGAAGCAATAATTAAGTGCGTTTCACCGCAAACAAAGTTATCCTTATTAGACCACGTTGTCAGCCAAACAGGTTTAATTTTTCCCATCAAACAGTTAGTGGGCGAGTTAGCTAACCGTGGCGTGGATGTATTGGTAGACGGAGCTCACGCGCCGGGAATGGTAGCACTCAATTTAGATGAAATTGGCGCGGCTTACTATACGGGAAATTGCCACAAGTGGCTGTGCGCGCCGAAAGGTGCGGGCTTTTTATACGTGCGGCGCGACAAACAAAATGCCATTCGGCCAACTACAATCAGTCACGGTGCTAATTCGCCCCGCGCTGATAAATCGCGCTTTCAGCTAGAATTTGACTGGATGGGAACAGTCGATCCTAGCCCCTATTTGTGCGTGCCTGTAGCTATTGATTTTATGGGTTCTTTGTTGAGCGGCGGATGGCCGGAATTGATTGCAAAGAATCATGCTTTAGCATTGGCTGGAAGAAAAATATTGGCGGACAAATTAGATTTGCCACTACCTTGTCCAGATGAAATGGTGGGTTCGATGGCTGTTGTGCCGCTGCTAGACTCCCAGTCTGATGTGGTTGCAAAGGGAGGAATTCCACCTTTGCAAGAGGCGCTGTGGGAGATTTTTAAAATTGAAGTTCCGGTGATTCCTTGGCCGAACGCTAGTAAGCAGTTGGTGAGGATTTCGGCTCAGTTATATAATACTTTACCGCAGTATCAATATTTAGCTAATGCCCTGGTTGAGCTGACTAGAATTTGAGTTGGAGCTTCCCGAAAAGAAACATAACACCCAGCTACAAATAGTTATAGGTTTGTAGTTAGGGTGTCCGTCCTCATAGTTTGGGAGAATACAGACTATTTGTCCTTACTATAAACGTAGTAAAGGTTATACAAATAGGGCCCATAATAGTAAAAATTATGTAAGGAATCACCTTTATTCCTCTTGAATTGGGATACTATTTATACTAATTCTCAAAACTCATGCAACAGTAGCTGTAGGGTGCGTCGCCACCTGCCAATCCTAAAAAAGAGCGACAATCTCCAAGCGACGCACCTTACCTGAAGCGTGAGCGTAAACAAACCAAAAACTCATAATTGTTGCAAGAGTTGGGAGAATTGGTATTACATAAAATAAAAAAAGCCACAAAAATAGATTTAAAACCCCATCGCTCTCAACTTCACCAATCCGCCCAAAGCGAATAAAATTTGTAAATAACCCACGAAAAATCCTACGTTAAAATAGGGTTGTCAAAGCGGATAGTGCACAACTTCCGCGCCACAGAATATAATGTATCAACAGTTGCATTTTTGCAGACAAAAAAAGGAAATGAAAAGAGGCGAATACCATGTCCAATGCCATGATGGTAATTTACCCCTATCGCGAACAGTACACCTGGGTTTTTGACGACGAGCGAGTCGGACTTGTCCGAGAACCATTTGTTCAGGGTGTCCCCGAAATGATTAACGCGCTTGTCGCAGACATTCCCAATGCCGCCCAAGGTTTCCGACTTTTATTTTCAGCCAATCCATTTCCCGGATATCAAGCAGAAATGCTGTGGTTGAAAGCAGAATACGGCGGTAACTGGTATCGGTGGGAATCGAAAAATCTCGAAGGCTGGCTGTGTCCGGCTATGTTCAAATACTTTCCAGAAGCCCCGCCCAAGTTTTACTGCAAAGCTGAAAAACTGCAATAACCAACAGCAAGTCTATGAAAAACTTGTCAATTTTTAAAAGAGACTTTGTTACACCAGTCGCTGAAATATCTCGAAAAAAGCCTAAATTCTTCCTGTATATAGTGGGGCTATTTTTCCTAGTTTTCACAGCCGCCATCTCGGCTACATTGGGTGCAATTACCGCCCTTTTAGCTCCCGTGGAACCGCCAATTATCAATAGAGTATTAGAGGCGACGGGCTTTGACTATCTATCCTCCAACCGCTCTGGATACCGCCTGTCGCGGTCAGTTAATATCTTGATATTGGGAATTGACGCCATGCCAGAATCTGCTGCCAATTCCCCTAAGATATTTAACGGCCGCAGCGATACGATACTCTTATTTCACCTCGAACCTAGAGATAAATCTATTAGTTTACTTTCAGTTCCACGAGATACTAAAGTCGAAGTTCCCGGAATTAGATTCAGCAAAATTAGCGAAGCTAATGCTACGGGAGGAGCAGCTTTGGCGACGCAATTAGTTAGCAGTATGCTGAACAATACGAAAATTGAAAGATACGTGCGAGTCAGCAGCAATGCGTTTCGGGAATTAGTCGATTTGTTGGGCGGAGTTGAGGTATTTGTACCTCGCGCGATGTCCTATACAGATACTGCCCAAAAGTTAAAAATAAACTTAGGCCAGGGATGGCAAACTCTCAACGGAGAACAAGCAGAACAATTTGCTCGATTTCGCAACGACGGTTTAGGAGATATTGGCCGCATTCAGCGGCAGCAATCTTTAATTCAAGCTATTCGGGACCGCCTCGCAAGTCCATCAGCATTGGTGCGCTTGCCACAAATTGTTCGATTGATGCAAAAATATGTGGATACAAACCTAAATTATGAGGAAATATTGACGCTGGCAAATTTCGGTTTGCAATTGGAGCGAGATAATTTTAAAATGGTCATGTTGCCGGGAAGTTCTAGTTCAGAAACAGGGGATTTGAGGAGTTATTGGATTGTAGATGCGATCGGGCGCGATCGCATTATGACACAATACTTGAACCTGGGCGTGCCGGATTTTGAACAAGGACGAATTCGCAATTCCAGCGACTCCCTGTTGCCCAAAAACCTCAAAATATCTGTCCAAAACGCTTCTAGCAAACCGACAACTGCAAAAAACATTGCTGAATTTCTCACAAAAAAGGGCTTTTTTAATGTATCTGTAGTGCAGGATGCGCCCCAGAAGCAGCGTCAAAGTCAAATTATTGTTCAGCAAGGCGATTTAGAGGCAGCGAATCTACTGCAAAAAGAGTTAGGCGGCGGTAAACTTGAAGCATCTTCTACGGGTGAAATTAATTCTGACTTGACCCTTCGCGTTGGCGAAGATTGGGTAAAACGATTTTAATTAGTCATTAGTCATTAGTCAACAGTCAACAGTCAACAGTTAACAGTTAACAGTCAACAGTTAACAGTCAACAGTCAACAGTCAACTATGCCCAATTCCCCATTCCCATCATCATGAAAAGTGTTTTCCGAATATTCCTGAGCCTGTTTGTAAGTTTAGTGTTGGCTGTTGGGTGGGTGCTGCTGAGTGCTACTCCGGCATTTGCCCTGCCGAAAACAAATATTAATTACACAAATATTAATTTGTCCGATCGCGATTTTTCCAACTCTGATTTAGCGGGGGGAACATTTGTCGCTGCGGAAATGCGGGGAACCAATTTTCAAGGTGCTGATTTAACTAATGCGATTTTGACTAAGGGAGTTTTGCTGAATGCCAACTTGTCAGGTGCCAACCTCTCCGGCGCTTTGGCAGATAGAGTTACATTCGACGGCGCGAATTTGATGAATGCTAATTTTACCGAGGCAATTATGACTCGAACTCGGTTTTTTGATGCTGCCATTTCCGGCGCTGATTTTAGTGACGCGATTATCGACGCTTATCAAGTGACTCTCTTGTGCGAGAAAGCAGATGGTGTCAATCCCGTGACGGGAGTTTCTACTCGCGAAAGTTTGGGATGTCCGTAGGAATTCACACTTAAAGAAAATCCCTGGCTAATTATTTGATTAGATGCACGTGTAGCAATGTAAAATACACACATTAAAACCCCTCTCCTGCAAGGCGAGGGGTTTGAGGAAATTTCCAAGTATCGGCTCTATCGAGCGCTACAAATGCCTGTGCTGGCAGTACCAACTACCAAATCGGAATTCAACAGCAAATCTAAATCGGTGTCAGGATTAACAGCATACAAATCGACTTTATCTCTACCCAAAAATACCCCGATCAAAGTCCCGATTCCCGCACCGCCGAGCACCTCTTCAGTCGCGATCGCCCGATCGCCCGTAACACCTGCGATCGCCGCCGCTGCTGCTGCACCCAACGCCGTATTCTTAACCAGATTGCCAACATTAACGCCCTTGGTAACAGTTTCTTTCCTAGTAATCACTTGCGAAGTGGCATTGAGAGGCACTCTGCTCCCGTTGAGTATACTTAATTCTTGAGCCACAAACTGAACGCCCGATGCAGTCGATCGCAATTCGCCGCTAATTTTCGAGCCTTCGGGTATCAACACTTGGCCGTTATTGCCCGTGATATCCGCAGCTACAGTCAGCGTAATCGGAGACTTGTCATTAGGGGCGAGCAAAATCTTGCCTTTTGTGTACTCGATGGGGATAGTTACCCCCCTGGGAATTTGCACAGCAACCGACTCGCTAACATCAATCTTAGCAATGTAAGGAGAATTAATTGGTCTTGCTTGATTGGTACTCACTAATGTTTGATAGATAAAAGCAGCTACTTCAGCTCGCGTTGCTGACTTGTTAGGTTTGAGAGATTTAGGATTGGGATAGCTGACAACTAACTGTTTTTCAGTAGCCGCAGCAACGCTTTTGACAGCATAACTTTGAATCTCACCCGCATCATTATAGTAGCTGAGAACATCTTGAAAATCGCACGTAGGCTCATAGCCCATGCCGTTATTTAAAGCGACTACAACTTGAACGCGAGGAATCTGCTGTGTTGGCCTGAAAACATTGCCGGGATAGCCAGACATCCATCCCATTTCGTAAGCTTCGGCGATCGCCCCGCTTGCCCAAAAATTGGAGGGAACATCGGCAAACCGCACAGCACCGCGGGTTTTTGCCTTTTTCACCGAACGGATCATTGCCGCAAATTCAGCCCGCGTTACCGGTGCATCCGGGCGAAAACTGCCATCGGGAAATCCTTTGATAATTCCTCTTTCTGACAAATCTTGAATAAAGTCTTTTGCCCAGTAGTTATTATTAACATCCGAAAAAGCTGTCTGAGCAAAAGCAGGCGCGGCAGTTAGCATCGGCGCTGCGGTTCCGGCAACTGTTCCCAGTGTTAATAAAACAGATGTACCAGATTTAATGCGATGTAATACAGACATTTTTAAATTCTCCAATTTACACAAGCTTTTTATTGAGGAGAACTAAGCTTTTGATAGGCTGATTGATTCTGCCCAACTTGCTCTTTCCCTCGGTTATGTAATCATTATTGAAGAATTTTACTTATGGTGCGGGGAAGATACGGTCTTTTAAAATAAATATTTTTATGGTGATTGGGTAATTTTAAAATGCTTAAATTCCTTAAAATCCTTATGTTGCTTATCTCCCTTATCTACCTTGAAATTATAGAGTTCTGGATGCAGAGCCTTTATATGTAGGGGCGGTGCCAAGAGTGCCCGCCCTCACTCGACTAGATTAATGACTAATAACTAATAACTAATGACTACTATCTAATGACTACCGACTACTGACAACTAACTAATGACTAATACTTGCGATCGGTTCCCAACTTGTCACATCTTCAAATAAAGATTGATATCCACCTACATTGGGATGCAGCCCATCTGCAATCAGGCGCGATCGCCACCAATCACTGCCCCGATTTATCCATTTATCAAAAATATCTAAATAGGGAATTCCCCGCAACTGACAAGCTAATTTGGTTGCTTCTTTATACCGATATTGGTCGGCATGATTGTAGTACAAACAATCTTGAAAAGGCATTTTACTTTCATCCACCGGCACCATCCCGACAAATATCACCGGACAAAGTTGTTGGGACAGGTTTAACAAATGATCCAAAACAGTTTTAAAATGTTCAAACTCAGTGTAGCTGCGCCCGGTAGGCGACTGCACTCTCGCCGAATCGTTGAGGCCTACCGAAAGAATAATCGCATCCGGGACGCGGTTTCTGAGTTCGCCCCGGTGGCGAAACTCGTTTTCGAGCCGCTGGGAGACTTGATAGGTGCGATCGCCCCGAACGCCCAAATTGTATAAAACGTGTCCTGCACTCTCCGGTAACATCCACTGGCGCCGCAATCTTTCCACCCAACCCCCACCTACACCGTCGCCGAAACCGTAGATTAAGCTGTCACCGAAAGCAACCAATTTGAGGGGATGAGAATTTCCCCGATGCAAGTGACCAAAGGAATAGGCTGTTGCTACCTGCATAAGTAATGATACTCAGTTAATAAATTATGAATCTTGACATACTAGACTAGAATGTAACATTACATAAAGTAGGGAGTCTCATGGTTAAGCGTCCAACTTTCGATTCAACTCAGCTAACCCGTCGCGCGGAAGAGTTGATTAACGGTGCATCCAACCGCTATCGGATTACGGTACAGGTGGCGAACCGCGCAAAACGCCGTCGCTATGAAGATTTTGACAATATGGACGACCATCAAATGAAACCTGTAATGCGGGCGATATTTGAGATGTCGGATGAACTGACTCAGCCGGAAATTATCGGAGACATCTAGAGTTGGGGAGTTTTGAGTTTTGAGTGGTGAATTGCGAGTAATTTTTTTAAACTCCACACTCAAAACTTTCTTAAACTAGACTTGGGTGCGCGGGAGGAGAAACCCGGTTGATTCCTAGTTCCCTTGTTAAAAAAACTCTGATGTTTCTAATAAACCGGGTTGAGGATCGTAAATCCTAAAATTAGAAACTAGGACATCTGCTTGGGGGTAAGTTTATGAAATTATTCTATTTTTGAAATTATTGTCAAAACCGTGAATAGATTAAAGCAGGGCTTAAGTTTTCTCTTGGTTACTTTGAGTGTAGCGATTTTCACGCTTTTGAGTTGGGTATTGGAATCCGGGGAACTGAGTATGTCGGCTTTGGAACCTTCGCTGCTGCGGAGTTCTGAGTCTGTATCAGTGCAGCGGGTGGCTCAACAATCTGCGCCGCCGCAAGTGAGGGTGCAAGATGCGTGGAAATTGGTGTACGAAAAATTGCCGGATTTCCCGATCGAAAATAACTACATTTCTAAGGAAACTGGAAAAGTCGATCCTACCAATACTTTAGTCGGGCGGTTGATTCGATATCACGTATTTGTCAAAGGACGGCCGCCCAATTACCGCTTTGATTGGAAGTTGAGTTTAGCTGACTATTTGGGGGCGACTCCCGATTATTTGGTGGAAAGTGTTTATCCGGGAAACGACGTTTTGCGGTCAAATCCAATGGAACAGGATCGCGCTGCTATTCAAAGTTTAAATAGAGCACAGCGGGATGCTTTGGTTCAAGCTTTGGTTGATGTTTTTACGGAGAATTCCGGGCGTGGGCGCACACCGGCGGCGGGGGAAAAACCACAAGGGCGATCGAATTCGCCGGAGATACCGCAGCCGCAGCCGGGAGATGCGAAGTTGCTGGCACCCTAATACTCAGGAATACAGAAATCGGGTTTTTTACCGAAAAATTGGGTCTAAAGCCCCGTCCTTTTAGGACGGCTTTTCCTCTTTAAGCTTATCAATCCAGTCCTCTACAAGTTGGGTCATTGTTTTTTCTTTCTGTTTGGCAATTCTCCGCAACTTCTCTAGCCGACTCACGGCAATGCGAATACTTAATCTTTCTCTGACCATTTGGCTACCCAATTGCTACCTATTATGTTATCATAGTTAGCATGAAAACATTGAAGTTCAAGCTATATCAAAGCAAGCGGAATAAACACCTCAAGCGAAGTATCAATGCTGCGGGGGTGATTTATAACCATTGCATTTCACTCCATAAACGGTACTACCGGATGTGGGGAAAGCATTTGAATTGTGCAAAACTTCAATCGCATATTGCCAAACACAGAAAGCGTAAAGCGTTCTGGCAAAGGGTCGGCTCTCAAGCGGTGCAGGATATCTGCCAACGCATCTCGATTGCCTACCAACTGTTTTTTAAGCATCACAAGAAAGGAGTTAGACCTCCCGGATTCAAGAAAGTTCGCAGATACAAATCGTTCACTCTCAAGCAAGCTGGCTACAAATTCTTAGGCGGCAATCGAATTAAGATTGGGAATCGCGTTTATCAGTATTGGAATTCCAGAGAGATAGAAGGGAAGGTTAAGACGTTAACCATTAAACGCACGACATTAGGAGAGTTGTTCATGGTTGTGGTCGTTGACAGCGTTGGAGAGCCTGAAACCAAAGTCGAGACGAGTAAAATCGCTGGCTTTGATTTCGGCTTAAAAACGTTTCTCACCTGCTCAGATGGAACAAAAATCGAATCACCGCAATTTCTGAAACAGTCCCTCAGCGCTATTAAGAAAGCAAATCGTCAGCATTCCCAAAAACGGAAAGGCTCAGCGAACCGAGAAAGAGCAAGACTTAATCTAGTTCGCAAACATGAAGCCGTAGTGAATCGTCGCTCTGATTGGTTCTGGAAATTGGCTCACGAACTAACTGATAAGTTCGACGTGCTGTGCTTTGAGACGTTGAATCTAAAAGGAATGCAACGACTTTGGGGGCGTAAAATCTCAGACCTTGCATTCAGCGAATTTCTCCAAATTCTCGAATGGGTTGCCAAGAAGAAAGGAAAACAAGTAGTTTTCATTGATCGTTGGTATCCATCTAGTAAGACTTGTTCCCATTGTGGACACGTTCTGAAAGAGTTGGATCTGTCAGTTCGTGAATGGCGCTGTCCGTCCTGTCAAAAGGTGAATGATAGAGACGAGAATGCAGCTAAAATTATTTGTGCGGTTGGGGCATCAACCGTTAAGTTAGGTGATGTTAGACAGGCTATGCCTGCAATTGCTGTTTGAGCTTAGAATCCCCTCGCCTTGATAGCTGGGGAGTATGTCAAGGAAATATTGCTGTTGACCCTTTAACACAGCTAAAAAACCCGGTTTCTTCCGTTTCGTATTTATGGGTAAGCCCTACTAATCTAAAATCCAAAATCTAAAATCTAAAATCCCTCAATGGTGGAACGTGTAATTAAAACGGGTGTTGGGTGGCGTTTGGGATGGAACCCAGAGGCCCAGGAGTTTAAGGGTTTGGTGGCTGGCGACGGTTGGGCGATCGAACTCACGGAGGCTGAGTTGAACGATTTTTGCCGATTGTTGGGACAATTAGCCGGCACAATGAGTCACATGGCGTCTGAGTTAATGGACGAGGAAAAAATCGCCATAGAAGCCGAAAGCGACTTGCTGTGGGTGCAGGTGGAAGGCTATCCCGAAGCTTACAGCGTGCAGTTGATCTTGAATGCTGGCCGAAGGTGCGAGGGTTTTTGGCCGGCGGCTGCGGTTCCGACTTTGGTGCAGGCTGCAAAAGTTTTAAAAGTTTTTTGACTTTTTCGGGAATTCTATGCTAAGCTATTAAAGCTGTCGGGGCGTAGCGCAGCTTGGTAGCGCACTACTTTGGGGTAGTAGGGGTCGTGGGTTCAAATCCCGCCGCTCCGATTGTGATAAAACCTTCTCTCTGAGGAGGTTTTGTTGTTTTAGGGCCGACGACGCAGCTCTTAACATTCTCAATTAGGGGCATGGGCCCAGAAACAAAAATCAATCTCTGCTTCCGAAAAGTCTATAGCTATATCCTCAAATTCAAAGGCTTTTCGATTGCTTCGCGACCCTCACAATAGACCTTTTGCAAAAGTCCTTTTGATAAATTGATCGGACGGGCAAGATTCCCATCCCACAAGAAAAAATAACTCTTGTGGGATGGGTCTAATGAAATTAAGCATAAAAAAATGGCGTTTGTACTTGACAAACGCCATTTTATAGCATTACAAACGTGGCGTCTTATCTTGTTTAAACGACGCTAATAATTCGCGAATTTGGTCGGCCGCAATCTCGCGCCCGCCCAAACCAAAAGCTAGAGCAATGCCAACTGCGATCGCCCCAAGCAGCAGCCCGAAAGCCAAATTCACAATATCGCTGCCAATGCCCATCTGTTGCAGGGCCAAGGCCGAAACAAAGGCAATAATCGCAACCCGAGCCGCTTGGCCCAAAAGCCGCGCTTGGCGAGTTCCAGAACTGGCAATCAAACTAAACGCCAGATTCGCCAAATACAAGCCGATCGCAAATACCACCAAACCGGCTAGCACCCTACCTGCAACCAGGACAATACCGCTAACAATCGCAGTCAGTGCTGGAATCCGCAGCACATCGGTAGCCGCCACCACAGCAAACAGCATGATGCCCACCTGCACCACGATGCCGACAAACTCAGAAGGGGTGCGGGCCGGAAGTTCCGGTTCTTGAAGAAACGTTGCGTCCGGATCGATCGAACTTGGCGGTAGCCGCAGTCGCTGTTTCGGCTGCTGCACTCCCAACCAAGAAAAGATATTGTTGAAGCCAATTCCCGTCAGGATATTAGTCACCAAATCGCTGATCCAGCGCCCCAAAAAGTAAGCAACCCCCAGAATTAGCGCTGCTGTAAAAATGTTGGGAAGCGCGCCCAGAATCGTGTTGAGCATCGCGATTGCCGGCTGCGAAATCGCCTGAATGTCCAAAGCGTTCAGAGCTGCGATCGCCGTTGGAATCAAAATCAAAACATAGACGATCGTACCGACAATCCACGACAGCGATTGTCCGCCCGAAGTCCGCGAAATTCCAAACCGAGTGCCCAAACCGTCCGCCCCAGCAGCAGCCAACAGATTCGTGACAATCCGCCGCACCACCATAGCCAGCAGCCAGCCCACAAACCCAATCACCACAGCTTCCAGAATTTTCGGAATTGCCGCCAGAATTTGGTTGAGTAAATTATTAACCGGCAGCAGAGCCTGCTGCATTTCCAGTGAGTCGAGAATCAGCGGCAAAAACAGCAGAAAAATGAACCAGTACAGCGCATTCGCCAGAGTATCGCTCAGCAGCAAAGGGCGCTCGCTGGGCGTAGCGCCTACCTCCTGATTCAAGCGCTCGTCCACGTTAAAAGCCCGCATTGCCCGCGATACGGCCATTTTGGCTACAGTCGCCAACACCCAAGCAATCCCCAACCAAATTAGCGCCCCGGCTAACTTCGGCAAGAAACCGGTAATTTGATTGAGAAAAGTGTTGAGGGGTTGGGAGACAGCCGTTAGATTCAGCCGGTTGAAAAAGGCAATTAGGAAAAAGACAAAAATGATCCAGAACACCGCTGCGGAAATCCATTTTTCCACTTGCGGGGCTCCTGTTCCTTCCGGGCGGCCGGTAATCCAAGTAGCCAGCCGGTTGTCGATCGTAGTTTTCTTGAGCAATCCCCCCACTAAAGATGAGACGAGGGCTGATACTATCAAGCCAATGAGCAGGATACCGACGGCCCAGAGGAGATTTTCAATGTTTGAGCCCTGAAGGAAATTGTTAATTCCGCGTTCCGCATCTGTCAGGGGATTTGCGGGCTGGGCCTGGGCCAAAAGGCGTAGCGTAGCGGGGCGTAAGCCATCGGACAACGCCGCTATTGGGCCCGATATGGGTCTAGTTATTTCTTGCCAAGTTTCATTCATTTTTTTCTCAGGTTAACGTCAGATTTGACAAGGAGAAGACGAAACTTTAATAATAGTTCCAAAAAATCTAGACATCGCCTAAATTTAATGTTTGTACACTTTTAATCGTACTGGGTTAACTACAAAACCCTCTATCGAATTTGGGATCAACCCATCTCCGACTGCTTTTGGGGCAATATTCAAAGAACCGTTTACATCGGCATTTATGAATCGTCCAGTTTGGGTTCTGAACAATCCTCTTTTTACCCTACTGCCAATGTAGTCGGAATGTTGTTGAATTGGTTCCAAATCCAAAGCTGAACATTTGGAGGTGTAACTCTCCTCAACTAACCCAACTTGAATTCCCGCAAGTTGTCCTTTGTACTGCAACATTTGCACGAATCGGCGATGGGGAATACAGGGAAAATTTTGATTATTAACCAAACCCGTATTAATCCCATCTTTAAAATCATCGTTCCAGCCTATAGCCAGCAAGCCCATTTGATAATTAACGAGTTCTTTAATAATTGCGGAACTCGGCGTATGGAGGCAGTAATCCACTTTACAGTTACGCTTGTGCCACAATTTGGCAAGTTTTTCACTGTTTTTTTGCGCTGCGGGCAGCAATGATTTCAATGCCGATGAAACTTGATTGCAGTATTGGTTTGTTGACTTAACAGCCCCTCCGTCGTAGATTGTCGGTACTAACCCAGGAACATTGTAGGTTAATGTTGCCAGATTGTTTAATCCTAAATCTATGGCACCTACTTTCTGATTTACTTGTAAAGGCTGTTCTAACTTTTCATAGAGCACCTGGCCCCCATAACAACATACTTTGGGAACAATCCGGATTTCCAGACTGGAGGTGACTCTTGAGGGCAACCAAATATTAGTCCCACAGGGACGAGCATATCCTTTTTTTAAGGCTTTTTTGCTGACAGCTTGACAATTAAATACAACTACATAGCCCCCATCCTCTCTTTTTCGCTCTCTTGAACCTTTATAATGAGGGATTTGCGGTGCTGCTTGAAATTTAGTTGGGTCTTCCTGATAGTTTCGCAGCGCCAGATAATAGCTAGTCCATGCTTTGAGGACTAAGCCGATCGTGCTTTGTGCTAATTTTGCGGGCAGTGCTTTGCAATCATGACTTGTTTTGAGGGCGCAATCAACAGCCAGAGCGTTTCTTTCTTGGCTAGCGAAAAACTTTTGACGGTAGATGTAATTAGCCTTATTGTAAAGATTTTTGCACAGCCAAGACAGTCTATCGGCTTCTCGATAAAACCTATGATTTGGTTTAATGATGTGCCTTTCGACTAACTGCATAATCGGTATATATACTTTAATTCAAGATGATACACTGTATTTATGAGTGTGTCAATCTTTTAATTTCTGGAAAAATTGACGTTACAAGTAAATAAAGGACTATCAAGTAAGCAAAGTTTTGTAATACCCTCCTTGTTGCAGGTTCTCATGTCAATTCGTCAAGTTTTCGAGCAATCCATTGAAATTCGCGCTGCTGCTACTCTGGTGGAGCAATGTATAGTCGATCGCACTTTAATGCACAAGTGGCTCAATCCCCTGCTACGCTGCGATCCCCAGGGCGAATGGGATACTACCGTAGGAAGTCGTAGCTTATTTATCATAAAAATTCCTGTTTTGCAACCCTCTTTAGAGAGTGTTGTGTTGGAGCGACAACCAGGTTTAATTGTTTGGGGGTTTGACGGATTTTTCAAAGGATGCGATCGTTGGGAATGCCAGCCGCAAATCCAAGGTACTCTCTTGATTAACCGCTTTGAATTTCAAATTCCCAATCGTTTAATTAGATTTGGTTTCAATCGTTTTGCAGCCCCTTGGACAGAAAAAGATATGAAAGACCAACTCCGCCGACTAAAGCGGGTAGCCGAGCAACTATCTCAAAGAATGGGTAAGGGGTAATGAATAATGGGTAATTGGGAACTTTTACCCTCGCGTAGCCGAAGAATTGGGAATGGATGATGAGTAATTGCTAATAGCTGAAAGCTACAGCTAATACGAAAAAAAGCACCCATTCCCAATTTCCAATTCCCGACTCCCCCTTCCCTCCAACTTCAGTTATTTACTTCGCACTTCCCGCTGGATTGGGCTGACACATCATTTCTCTCGCCGAATTCACGGCTTGGTTAGCCGTATTTTGCAAAGCCGGGGAATTTTGATACAAAGCTTGCAAATCTTGCACATCTTTAATCACTCGTTCGTAGATAGCCATCGCTTGATTGCCGTCAACTTCTAAAGCCGCAGGGCTGTAATTTTGCATTACTTCAATCAGCGATATTTTGCCATCTTTGGAAGCTGCGACTAAAGCATCGCGCAGTGCGGGCACGCTTTGAAGCCGAGCAGTCGGCGCATAAGCAACCTCCCCCAATTGTTTGAAAACTATTTCCCCAAAATAAGTGCTTGCTAGCCGCGCTACTAATTGGGAATCTAAAGGCACTTCTCGCGTTAATATTTCGCGCACCGACTCGGGAGTTTGTTTCGCCAGACTCAGAACGCTTTGCAGTTGAGAGGAAGCCTTGCCAGTTTGTACAAAGCTTTGCAAGTCGCTCATCGGTAGTGTTACGTCAACAGCACCGTATTTTACGGTAACATTATCTAATGCAAAGGCTTTGCCGCTGCTTAGGAATACTGCACTTGTTCCCAGCAAAAGTGCCAAACCTAATGATAAAGACTTTGACATTCTTTTGGTTAAATGGACTGACAGCGATTGCATTCCGTTGAGATAACCTTGTTGAAACTGAAAGTTCATGAGTTTGTGCCTCTTTAGGTCAAAATACTTTTTAGATCGCTCTTCTGTGCGGATATCTGTGCGGATATCAGTCGGGAAAGTCGAATCGGGATTTGCGTAAATGACCTATGATATTACAGTCAAGTCAAGCAAATTCAACCTATCAAAAGATAGGTTTTAATTTACAATTAATATGTTATAGTTAATTCTTTGCCAAATTTTAGATCCCATGGCAAAAATGATAAAAGCGAAATTTGGTCGTCAGGCAGCAGTTTATTGAGTGTCACTTTTATGTCTTATAGTGTGCTGTGCGACATATAGCGAATTTAAGGATAGCGAATTAAATAACTTACAATTTTAATTGTTATTGTGGGATGGGCCTAAGAGCCCGTCCAAAAACGACGGGCTCTTAGGCCCATCCCACTTTCAAGAGTGGAAGTTATTTAATTCTCATTCCTAACTTCAAAGATCCCGATCGAGCCGATCGACCAATTGGCGAATTCTAGCAGCATCAGGAGCATTCGGAGCATTTCTCAGGTATAATTCCAAATCGTGGCGCGCTTCTACCAAGCGTCCCAGTTGATAATAGAGAATTCCGCGATCGCGCCGTTCCCCCAGCGCATCGGGAAACAGCAGCAAAATCCGTTCAATCGCCAAGAGTACCCTCACAGCATCTCCCTGTTGCAAGTAAATCGCCTTCAGATTTCCCAGCATTCGTCCCAACAAATGTCGGCGACTTACCGGGGCGAGAAAAGTCGTCTGCAACTCCATAGGTTGCCCATAAATTTGAGAAAGTCGGGCTTGACAATCTTCAGGAAATAAGATTTCGCCGCCGTTAAACGCATCAACAAAAATACCAGCATCTTCAAAATCCGGTCTAATTAAAAAATGTCCTGGCATCCCAATTCCCACCATCGGAAAATCAATCCGCTTAGCAACCTCCAAATAAACCAAAGATAAAGAGATCGGAATACCAGTACGCCGATCGAGCACTTCATTCAAAAAGCTATTGCGCGGGTCGTAATAATCAACATCATTGCCCGCAAACAGCAACTCCCCGTATAAATAGGCGTTAATAGTTTGAATAATCCGCAGTGGATAATTCTGTGCCGGCAGGCGATCGCGCACTTCATCTGCGATCGTGTCAAGAGCGTTGAGATACTCCTCTGGCTCTAAATTTGGGTATTCTTCCAAAGCCATATAAAGAGCAGCTTTCGCCAGGTCGATCGAGCCATCAGGCTGATTTATTTCTCGATAAAATAGTTGTCGGGCGATCGGAAAATCCATATTTATGATTTATTTGATTTTAATTGACATTTTATACGAATATCCAATTGCCCAAAAAAATATTAAAAACATCTCTCTTCTCTTCCTCTCTGCGTTCTCTGCGCCCTCTGCGGTTCAAAAAAAACAGTCCTGTATGTAACGCGCACCTTACAGCTTAACTTTTAACCTTCAAATCCCGTGACTTTTACCAATCACCCAACTGCGGCGAAAAATCCGAGCCAGAGTCGATTCTTCCAAAGCAAAATAGATAGGGCGGCCGTGAGGACAAGTGCGCGGATTGCGAGTTTGCTGCCATTCATCCAACAAATTTTGCATTTGGGAAAGACTCAAAGGAGTACCGTTTCGCATAGCACTACGGCAAGCAGTCGCAACTTGAGCCGCTTGTAAATCTGCGACTTTACTGAGTTCAAAAAGCGCATCCGCACAGTCATCTCGATCGGCTAACAATTCAGGAACTTCGCGGGCAGCCCATAGCTGTTCGCCAAAACTTTCTACTTCCAAACCCAATCGGGATAAATTCTCTATTTGCAGCGCCGATAACTGACTGAGAATTACTGGTTTTTCTAGACATTTTAGCTGCCAAGCCGCGCACAATTGCTCGTACAAAACGCGCTCGTGAGCGATGTGTTGTTCCACCAACCACATTCCGCTGGAATGTTCGGCAACAATGTAAGTATTGTGAACTTGAGCGATCGCCCTCAATTCCATCAATCCTATTTTATGAGCTTTTTCCTGTTCGCCACCTTCATCATTCTGCCTCGCCGGAATTCCGACACTGTAAGCACTTTTTTCTTCCGATGCCTTCAGCAATTTTCCCACTCTATCGGGAATTGGGGCAGGCTGCAAAACTTCATCGTTCAAATGTAAAGCACGAGAAATTGCCGCGCTAACTTGCGCTTGCCAAAAGCTTGGATCATGCAGATAAATTTCAACCTTAGCCGGGTGGCGGTTCCAGTCGATTTCCGAAGAGGAGATTTGCAGGTGGACAAAACACACGGGATAGCGATCGCGCGGACAAGTGCGGGCAAAGGCGCTGAGAATAGTTTGCTCTAATTCGGGCGATCGCACAACTCGCCGATTTACCCCAACTTTCACCCAATCCGGCCGCCTGCGGTGACAGCGATCGGGCAAACCAATTACTAATTCTAAAAACTGGGAATTAGGCATTTGGAATTGAGAAGTAGCAACTGGGAATTGGTAATTAGGTTTAACTGTAGCGCCCACAAGTTGAGTTTCTAGCAAGAAATTTGCTGCTTTCTGATTTTGAGGACTCGCCGGCAAATCTAACTTTAAATACTGCAAATCGCTCGATCGCACACCGCGCACAAATTGAGGTAAAAGTTGTTCCGCTGTGCTACCAGGAGTTACGTGCAAACAAGGCGTATTTCCTTGACGCAACTGCCAATTAACGTGCGGGTGACAAATAGCAATTTGCTGAAGAGTTAATTGGATCGATCGCATTTGCTGTGCCGGCGACAAAAAACTGCGGCGCACAGGCCAATTGCCAAACAAATTATCAACAGTCACCACCGTACCAGGAGCGATCGCCGCTGTTTCCACCTCTACAGCAACGCCTGCGTTATTGTAAACCACCCGCCAGCCCGATCGAGCATTTTCAATTCCCCCCTTGTTAAAGGAAGATTTGGCGGGGGTTTGCGCCGACTCTCGATTTTCCGAAAAATCCCCCAATCCCAAATCATTCGATCGGCTCAAAACCTCCAAACAGCCCAATTGAGCTAAACTGTGCAAAGCTTCCCCACGAAATCCCAAAGTATCAATTTTGTAAAGGTCAGCTTCAGTGGTAATTTTGCTCGTACTGTGAGGCGAAGCCGCCTGCTGCAAATTTTCCAGATCCATTCCTGTACCATTGTCTGCAACTTGCACCCGCCACTGTTCGGGCCAGACAGAAACAACGATGCGAGTTGCGCCAGCATCCAGAGAATTTTCAACTAATTCTCGTACCGCGGAGGCGATCGAGTCAATCACTTCGCCGGCGGCAATTAAATTGATAACTTCTGTGGGTAAGGTTTGAATAGTAACTGGCATCAGATTTTTAGCATTTCGTTAATTCAATTCTACTAGATCCTGCAAGTCGCTATACAGTATTAGGACTTAAGCTTTTCAACCCGGTTCATTAGAAAAATATTGTGGGATACCAAGATATCTACTCATCAACCAAGTCTCTGAGGCTTAGTGAAAAAGTCCTAAGTATATATCTTCCTACTTATTTTTGCTCTGATAAATCCATAGTTTTCGGCAAGCGGATGTAAAAAATTGTGCCTTTTCCGTCCTCCGAATCATAAGTAATTTGCCCTTTGTGAGCCTCAACCATCGACTTAACAATTGCCGTTCCCAACCCAGTACCAGTCCGTTTACCATAAGTCACAAACGGTTCAAATAACTTTTCCTTAATTGCCGGCGGAATGCCGGGGCCGTTATCGTAAATGCTAATTTCTGCCCACTCCTCAGTTTGTGTCACCGCAATCTCCACCCGCCCCCCTCTTCCGCCAAAAGCCTCAACAGCATTCCCAACTAAATTTTGTAAAACGCGCAAAATCTTATTCTCGTCCGCTTCCACTATCACTTCTGTCACCCGTACTACCAAATCTACTTTTGCTGCTTCAAAATAAACTCTGTTCAACTTTTGAAACTGCTGCAACGTCTGAATTAGATTAACTGGTTTTTTATTTAATACAGAATTGCCGCGCGAAAATTCTAACACTTCTTCAGCCATCCCCAACATTCGCTGAACCTGCAATTGAATAAGTTCGCACCACTCCTGAGTTTCGTCATCCGGGTGCATTTCTTTGAGCACTTCACTAGAGAGTTTAATTCCGGTAAAAGGACTTTTGAAATCGTGAATAATTGTACTCACCATTTCTCCTACCAATACCATTTTTTGTTTGTGTACCAACTGGCTAACATATTGATCCGTGGTATCCCGTAAATTTTTAGTAATGAAACTAAACATTTGCAATACCGAACTGCCTTTAGCAAACTGGAGAGTTGTTATTAGTTTTTCACGGTCTATTTTGGCCAAAGTCGAGCCGGTAACTGCCACAGCTCTAGCACTGCGAGGCTCTCCGTCTAAAACTCCGAGTTCGCCAAAATAATCGTCTGGGTTAGCGACAGCAACAGTTTGATATTTATGATTTTCAATCCGCTTGCTAAACTCGACTTTACCTTCTAAAACTAGATATAAAAAATCCGCTGTTTCTCCTTCTTCAAAAACCAGCGTTTCCTCAGCAAAACTCTCCAAAACAGCTATTTGGCAAAGGTGAGCAGCTTGCTCTGGTTCAAAATAAGACATAAATCGATGAGAGGCCAGATCCATGTGAAAATACCTGAGACTTAATTTAACTACCAGCCGGGAAGTCCCTCGGTATATTTAGAGGGGATTAATTTGAGCGCTGCGCGAAGTACCCCGAATAAATTACCGAGCGTGATGGAAAGAAGCGTCGGGTGTAGGTACGGAAACCGACAATTATTTCTTTTATACCCATTGATGATCGGGAAATACTCTGATACTATATTAGCAAGTGGGGGTGGAACTACCTCACTATAAAAAGCCTTTGAAAAAAAGGAAAAAGAAGCCTGCGGTCTAACTGTACTCAGTTGACCGTCAGGTTTGTTCACTAAAATACAATACTGCTTTAATCTGGCTCTCTTTTCTAGCCTCCGAGGCTTTGACGCAAGGATTAGCGTCGGGATGGAGAGCCAGACTAGCATAGCAGCACCAGCAATCTCACCAAAATTCTCAGTTAATTGACTAAAATACATAAATTGTACTATTTTTGAGATTTAAATTCGATGTGGGGGGGTTCTCCGGCCACCTCAGAAGATTTTAACTGTAGAGAGATCGTGTAATTTAAATGCCGATCGACCGAGTTTACAAAAATTAACGATCGCCCGATAAAACGATCGCAGCATTCTGCCCGCCAAAGCCAAAACTTAAACAAACCGCATTTCTGACAATAGCCGATCGCGCACAGCGAACAAAATCTAATTCAAACCCCGGTTTTTTCATTCCCACGCAAGGCGGCAACATCTGATATTTAATACTCATCAAACAAAAAGCCACGCCCAAAGCTCCCGAAGCTCCCAAAGTATGACCCGTCGCCCCCTTAGTCGAACTAACAGCAACTCCTGGGTGAAATAACTTCTCAATTAACAGTGCTTCGTGTCGGTCATTTAACTCAGTTGCAGTACCGTGAGCATGAATAAAATCTATATCAATCGCCGCTAAATTGCTGCGTTTCAAACATTGATTTACCGCCGCGATCGCACTTTTCCCCCCCAGCTCCGGCGCATTAGCATGGCAAGCATCATTTGTCAAGCCAAAACCGGAAACTCGACCGTAAATTTTAGCACCACGACGCCTTGCCAACTCGGCCGATTCTAATACAAATAAAGCCCCGCCTTCACCGATCACAAAGCCTTCCCGATTTTCATCAAAGGGATAGCACCCATTGTTTGCCAAAGCACCCATCCGGCTAAATCCAGCCAGAGTCAGCGGTGTGATAGGCGCTTCCACAGCACCTGCGATCGCCCGCTGACACTCACCAGTGCGGATTAAATCAACAGCACGGGCGATCGACTGTATGCCCGTCGCACAAGCAGCCATCGGCGCCAGCACCGGCCCCGTTGAGCCAATTGCCCTCGCCCCTGCGATCGCCCCCATGTGAGGCAAAAAATTCACAAATTGAGAATTGGGAATTGGGAATTGGGAATTGGGCATGGGGAATTGGGAATTGGGCATTGAGAATTCTCTTTCCTCTTCCTTCTCCCCTCTTCCTTCTTCCTTCTTCCTTCTTCCCTCTTCCTTCTTCCTGACATCCGTTACATCCGTTACAGAATCCGTTGCCGAACTTCCTTCCCTCGCCAACTGTTCCAAATTTGCCTGAAACCCGCGGCTAGAGCCAATAACAATTCCGCAATCAGGCAAAGGCAAAGTCAAATTAGCATCTTGCAAAGCATCTGCTAAAACCTGCCGAATTAAAGTTATTAAATCGGTCGGTTTTGTGCCAATTAAAGCCAAAGGTCGCCGTTCAAGTTCTATAAAAGGTTGATGTTGCCGAATTCCTGATTCCCCAGACAACAATCTTTTCCAGCTACAATCCAGAGTGCCTAAAGCAGAAACCAGGCCAATTCCCGTAATAACAACATCCACATCAGCCCTCAGATTCCCAAATTTTTAGTCATTAGTCATTAGTCATTAGTTATTAGTTATTAGTTATTTATGATTGGAACAAATTATTAACTACTAACCAACGACCAACGACTGATATCGTTTCCGGTTGCATCGGAATCATAAAATCGAGTCAACCATCAACCGTCAACAATCAGTCAGTTTTTCTACTCCGACTCAACAGTCAACAGTCAACAATCATCTCCATTGTGCAACCGGAATTGATATGACGACTGACTACTGACTACTGACTACTGAACAGGCTTAAAATTTTCCAAACCCTGAGTAACAGTAGCCTTCTCAATGCGATCGCCCGCTTCAATCTTATCAACAACATCCATCCCTTGCTTCACGTACCCAAAAACTGCATAGCTACCGTCCAAAAACGGTACATCCGTCAAAGTAAAGTAAAACTGAGAAGAAGCCGAATCAGGACTCTGCGATCGAGCCATAGCCACAGCCCCGCGACTGTGCATCAACACGGGTTTCTCCTTAACCCCAGCTTCTTGTAGCGTCGCGCTGTAAGTCGGATTGGCAGCACCTTGAGCTTTAATTTCCAGAGGAATCCTGCGTTCTACAGTAGTTTTCGGGTCAATAAAACCGCCAGTTCCCAGTCGCGCTGTAGGGAATTTAGGGTCTTTACCCTGGGGGTCGCCGCCCTGAACTACAAAAGGCTGAGGTTCCCGCACGACTCGGTGAAATACCAGCCCGTCGTAGACACCTTTCTGAACCAAATCGACAAAATTGCCCGCAGTAATTGGCGCATTTGTGCCGTCGAGTTCGATCGTAATTGGGGCACCTTTAACCGTCATCACCACCGTTGCTTTTCCGTCCAAGCGTGGCAAATTGCTAAATTGCGAACTCGCCGCTACAGCAGCAGGAGAAGGAGACGGAGACGGAGACAAAGAAATATTTTCACCCGACACCGGATTCGATGTCGGAGTTGAGTTTGCCACAGGGGAACTACCGCATCCTCCGACAAACAACGCGCCAATTATTAAAAGTGAGAACAACCACCGCTGAATTTTGATTTGCATTTGCATTTGTATTTTCACTTTGAGTCAATTACGGACTTGGCAACTAAAGATTTTAATTCAATAGTCCGGACTGTTTTTAGTTCGTAGTCTAAAACCAGCGATTTTCCTTGGATAGCGAACTTGCTTTGGAGCCTTGAAAACCTTATTCTACGGTTTGCAATCAAAAACTTTCGCAAGTATGGTTAATTGATAGATTCAAAAATTGGTAACGGGGCTGACTCGCAGATTGACGTTTTTCACTTACCAGGTAGGTAAGGTGCGCGGCCCGGCACACCCTACCAGACATTACCAATCTCAAATCTCAAATCGCCAATCGAAAATCCCTAAAGTCCTTCGAGGGGAACTTGCAAAAATCGAGCCAATTCGGCCGCTTGATTTTCCACTTCAGACAAAGCAATCGGCTGTCCGACTCTAGTCAGGGGAAACTGACGGCGGTCTTTGAGCTTAAGATAAATACTGCGGCGGGGATTGAGACCTTCTTTAATGTCTACCCGCACAGATTGCACCTCCGATGTCTTGCAATTAAAATCAACTTTGCGGTTTTTGCCCGGAAAACCCCAGCGAAAGATCCGAATGTTACCAGTTTGTCGATCGAACTCGTTGTAGCCGCCACCGACATCCCAGAGAATAGTCAGCCACAGGTAGAGCGCCAACAGCACGCCACAGACACCGTAGAAACCCATCGCAATGCCTTGGGGGATGAAAATGAGCTGAGTCGGGTCAGCAAAAGGCAGCAGGTTAACGTGCAAGTAGCTGGAAATGCCCGACAGCAGGAAACCAGTCCCTCCAATGCTGACCACCGTCGCCCACCAGTAATTGCTGAAGCGGCGGGAGCCCAAAACCGGGTAGCGCAGGACAGGATCGATCGAGGTCATTGTTTTTGCAGTCATAAAATTAAACAGCCTTAAAGCCAAATCTTAATTCAATTAGCCCACCGAGCGTCACCCTTCGCGGACGAGATCGCGATCGACCGATCGGCATTGTGTATCAACTCCTGCTAATTATGGTCAACTACCCGCCATCAAGCGGAGTACCGCTATGATGGGGGCTTGTATCTGAACTCCACCTCAATTCCGAAAACCTCGAAAGGATTTCAGCTTTGGCTTCACGGCTCGATACATGAGGGAGTGCTGACAAGACCCCGGTACTCATCCAGGCTTGCCGGACGAGCAACGTTCTAAGTGCGATATTTCGCGCCCCAACCAGATCTGCATGAAGTTGATGCCCACAGCATTCACAGCGGAAAATCAGCCCCTTGTTCGGTCGATTAGCCTTTGAGGTATGCCCACATTTAGGGCAACTTTGCGAGGTGTAATGTGCTGGAACTTTAGTAGCTAACGAGCCAACCAGCACAGCCTTGTAATCGATATAGCCATGCAATTCGGCAAACGACCATTGAGCCACGTTCCTGTTAGCTTTCCGTTGTTTCTTGCTTGCCCGTTTGCCCGATTTAGATTTAGTTCGATCGCGTATTCCGGTCAGATATTCTAGTCCAATCAGGCTGTTAGGCTTGGCGATTTTACTCGCAATCTGGTGGTTCACATCAGCGATAAACCGTCTCTCCCGTCCCGACAAAGCGATTAATCTTCGCTTCGCCGAACGGGTGTCTTTTCGCTGTAGAGATTGTCTGGCTTTTTGATAACGGTTGGCTCGATGTCTAGCCGCCTTGCCCGAATAGAAACTCGACTTATTAGCTAAGTCTGTTTCGACTGCGAGGTATCTCATTCCCACATCTATACCAGAAATTCTAGTGATGTTCAGTGGGTCGAGAGTAGGCGTTTCCACCTCCAAGCTCACCATTAGATAGTAAGTCTTCGAGGATTTCTGGTAGACAATTTTAGCAGCACCGATCTTCTTGGACGCTCGCATCAGATCGATGTGCTTGTTGTAGCCATCAAACGGAACAACAATTCGACCACCCAGGGTGTTAATACTGACCCGTCGATCCTTTTTAAAGGAGTAGTCGCGCTGGTAATTAAGCGTACAAGTCCGCGAGGTGTATTTGGGAGCTCGATCGAGTCCCTTGTACCGCCGCTTGGTATACCCAGCTTTAAGCGCCTCGCTATTCTGCTTGGCTTTAGTCCACAGCGTCTTAAAAGTCGCAGCAACTTGTCTTGGCACGTTACACGCCATCTGGGAACCAAGCCCAAATAATGCCCGTAGCTCCGAGTAGACCAACTTTTGTAGTTTAGCTCCGTTGCCAGATTTACCGTTATCAAATGCCACTTGGGATGCGTAGTTCAGCGCATCCCGATAGGCCAAAGAAACCTGAGCTACCGAGATTTTTTGCTCGGCAGTCAGGTTTAATTTGAGTTTGGCGGTAATTACTTGGCTCACAACTTCTTCAACAGATAAGAGGATAATCTTACCCTGTGAAGGATTTGAGTGCAAGCGCAGAGTGTTTGTTCGTCTGCTCAACCACCGCCACCTCGCCGCTTGGCGACGAAGGGTCAGTTGGATTGTTGCTGAGCATCGTCAACCAAGATGGCATTCCTCTCAACCACGCTTTCATCGAGTACGCCTCTAGTGGGGGAACCCTGCTGTTCTAGTTGAAATTTATGAACTTCTAATATATAGTTATGTTAACTTTAATTAGAAACCTTGGTCTTTTAACAAGCAAGAGGATTTTATAACTATGACAATCGCAGTCGGACGCGCCCAGACCGAAAGAGGCATCTTTGATGTACTCGACGACTGGCTCAAACGCGATCGCTTCGTCTTCGTAGGCTGGTCTGGCATCCTGCTATTCCCCTGCGCCTACCTAGCCATCGGTGGCTGGTTAACAGGCACCACCTTCGTCACATCTTGGTACACCCACGGTTTGGCAAGCTCCTACCTCGAAGGAGCCAACTTCCTCACCGTAGCAGTCTCCACCCCAGCCAACAGCCTCGGACACTCCCTGCTGTTCCTCTGGGGCCCCGAAGCACAGTGGGACTTCACCCGCTGGTTCCAACTCGGTGGACTGTGGACATTTGTCGCCCTCCACGGCGCCTTCGCACTGATCGGCTTTTGCCTGCGTCAGATTGAAATCGCCCGTTTAGTCGGCATCCG
>NZ_JAUBPB010000050.1:0-49714 GCF_036700545.1 Microcoleus sp. SVA1B4 | reverse complement strand
CCGCCCGTCCTTTTTGGACGGGCGGGACGCCCATCCCACTTTCAAGAGTGGAAGTTATTTAATTCTCATTCCTAAGCGCGATCGGCAACTTGCCAAATTTTGGATGAATCCTGTATCTCTAGAAAAAAATCGAGGCTTCAAAGAGCATGAATTAAACCAGATTGCTCGTCTTGTAGAGGAATATGAACAAATATTGTTGGAGGCTTGGCATCACTACTTTGATCCTTGAAACAGAACCCCTCGTAATTAAAGTCACGGTGACAGATGAAAAAGTAATTGTGGACTTAGTTGATGGTCGCAGTTTGAGTGTTCCCTTAGCTTGGTATCCCCGTTTGTTGCACGGTTCCCCGGAGGAAAGACATAATTGGCAGCTACTTGGAGATGGTTATGCCATTGAATGGGTTGATTTAGACGAACATATTGGAGTAGAAGGTTTGCTAGCGGGCCGACGCAGCAGTGAAAGTCAACGATCGTTTGAAAGTTGGTTAATTAACCGCAACACTGCTCAAAATAATCCAGAACGACTAATAACTAATGACTAATGACTGCTGACCGAAAGCATCCAGGATACAAGCCCCCGGATTCATTCCTTCGCAGACTCAGGACCCAGAAATAAAAAACCTGTATCCGATGAAACTTGCCCCCCGAATTTATCCGTGGAGTCATACCAATTTTTTATGACGCTGCATACAATCTGATCCCCCCTAACCCCCCTTAATAAGGGGGGGACAAGATTCTTCTCAAAGTCAACCCCTACTCCCCTTCGATCGGGGGATTTAGGGGGATCGAGATATGTGCAACTTCACATTAAATTGGTATCAATGCTTCAATCTAAAATCTAAAATCTAAAATCTAAAATCGATTGACTTCTCGATCAACTGTTTCCCTCTTGCCCATAAGCTTGCCAAGCCAAATCCACCAGCCCGTTAACAATAGCCACAGCCACCACCGCAGACCCCTTGCGGCCCTCAATCCGAATGTGAGGAATCATCGAATCGTGCAGCCGCGACTTAGCCACATCCACCCCCACAAACCCAGAAGGAGTCCCAATCACCAAAGCTGGTCGAATTTCCTCAGATTCAATCAAATCCACGATCGCCGACAAAGCAGTTTGAGCCTGGCCCACGACAAAAATCCCTTCAGGATAGCGTCTTGCCAAAGTTTCAATCCCCCAAGCCGCCCGCGTCCTTTCCTTTTGGGGGCGCGTCAAAGCCTCCATCGAACAGTAAACCGGATTCGCAAAGGTACTTTGGATTTGTGGCGTAATGCCCACCTGCACCATCGGCACATCTACCACGATCGTAGTCCGAGCAGCCAAAGCCGCCGCCCCAGCCTGCAAAGCCTGATCGGAAAAACTAATTAAAGACTTGTACTCAAAATCAGCAGTCGCATAAATCACGCGGCGGACTATTTCGTACTCCGCCGCTGAAAAACCGTGGTCGCCAATTTCGTTATCGATTAATCCCAGACTCTGGGCATCGCTTACGTGCCATTCCATTTGTTGGATAGCTGTCGCCTCTGAGTTGTCAGGTATCAGCTTACCAGCTTTTAGTCATTCGTTGACTGTTGAGTAAAATCTACCCACTGCCAACTGCCAACTGCCAACTAAGTTTCCGACGACGAAGAAGATTTGCCCAACACCGGAGTCAGGAATGCCACCAAAACTCCGATCGCAAAACCGGCCACATTCCGAACCAAAGGCAACCAGTCAGAAGTCCGAGTCACCACAGGCCCAAGTCCGAAAGCGAAAAACAGAATGCCCCACAGCGGCGAAAAAATCAGCGCCCACTGCCAAGCCACAACCTGTCCCGGCTTCCGAGGCTGAGCCGCAAACCCGCAGATGACGCCGCCAACCACCGACGTAATTAACGTCAGAATCCACTGTTCCCTCGGCAAACCGGGAACCACGCGGCATCCGCCCTGACGCAAACAGCCTTCTATCGACTCCAAAGATTCAATAATCGCTCGATCTTCGCCATTGTCCCGCACAAAAAATTGATTACCATAGCGGGTTTGCAGTTCCACCCAAAAAGTGCGCGGCAGCAGCGGATACAGCGAGTCGCCCACATTAAAATTGAGCAAATTGCCCCCTCGCGGGTCAGCAACTAATAACACACTCTTGTCATCTAGCCCCCAATAGCTTTTGACAGCCAAACCGGGCGTGCGATCGTACTGAGTCAGCACTCGCAGTTTCCAGCCGGTTTCGGCTTCAAAGGCGTTTAAATTTTTTGCCAAACTTTGTTCTTCAATATCCGTAAGGGCTTTAGCTAAGTCAATGATCGGCGTCTGAGTAGAAGGCAACAAATCGGGATTATTGAAAGCGTGGGCCGCAGGTGCGATCGTCCACACAGACAAAGCCAGAAAAAATGCGGCAACAGAGGCTAGAAATTTTCGCGGGAAAAGCTGTGACATAGGAACTTATAATCCGGGTCTTAATTGTGAATGCTAGCTGGCGGTCTTAACCAGAGGATAAGAGAAAACTCATATTTCTTTACAATTATTTACTTTACAGGAAGCGGAGAGCAAGGGGAAGGAAAAAATAGTTTTTGAGAAAGGGGGAGAGGGAGGGGGGGAGGGGGAGAGGGGGGGAGGGGGAAATTAGCGCGATCGAGCTCCTCAAGGGGATGAGTAACATCGAAAATCGAAAATCCATTGAATTCCCCAATCTAAAATCTAAAATCTAAAATCTAAAATCGACTGAATCCCCAATCTAAAATCTAAAATCTAAAATCTAAAATCGATTTGGTTTTGCCCCAACCCCCTCACAGAGAAGCCGATCGCGATCGCTCACATTAGGATTAGTCCTCAAATAATCCCCCACCCAGTCGCAGCCCCTCACCAGCAAATCGTCAAGATCCAAATTCCACAAAATCACCCGATTATCCCGGCCCGCAGAAGCCAGAACCTTCCCATCCGGGCTAAAACTCACACTCATCACGCTATCCTTGTGACCCGTCAAAGTTTTCAGCAAAGTCCCGCTGCGACTCCACAGTTTCACCTTATGATCGTAACTACCCGAAGCAACCAACAAACCATCCGGGCTAAAAGCAACGCTAGTCACGCTGTCGCTAGAACCCTTCAGCAGCGTCGCCACCAAAGTCCCATCTACCTTCCACAATTTCACCGAATTGTCGTAACCAGCCGAAGCTAGCATTTTGCCATCAGGGCTAAAAGCAACCCCCAACACAAAACTGTTGTGAGCTCCTTCAAAAGTTCTTAGCAAACGACCATCCCGATTCCAGAGTTTGAGAGTACCATCATCGCTTGCAGAAGCCAGCATCGAGCCGTCGGGACTGAAAGTCACCCCAGTCACCCAGCCTGTGTGTCCCGTCAAAGTCTTAATCAGCCTGCCGTTTCTAGTCCAGAGTTTCACAGTCTTATCCTTGCTAGCCGTTGCCAGAACCTCGCTGTCGGGGCTAAAGCTCACGCTCATCACGCTGTCGGCGTGGCCGTCGAGAGTCAACAGCACAGAAGGCGAACACGGGAATAGGGGAGCCGAAGGACAAGGGAGAATATTATTCATGCCATCTTCTGTCAAACTCCAGACTTTCACCGTTTTGTCGTAACTCCCAGAAGCAAGTAGCTGGCCGTCGGGGCTGAAACTGACGCTGGCGACTCTCTGAGTGTGTCCTTCCAAGGTTTCCAGCAAAACCCCCGTGCGACTCCAGAGTTTGATAGTGTTGTCCGTAGAAGCAGAAGCCAGCTTTTGGCCGTCGGGGCTGAAAGTAACGCCTTGCACCCGGTTTTGGTGTCCGTCGAGGGTTTTGAGCGGCACGTCATCGAGTCGCCACAGCCTGATAGTTTTGTCAAAACTTGCCGAAGCCAAGGTTTTGCCTTCCGGGCTAAAACTCACCTGAGTAACTCGATCGGCGTGTCCCTCAAAAGTTCTCAGTAAGCGACTCTCTGGTTTAATGTTGCTAGCATCGGTTGGGCGTTTGTCGCCAACACCAGCAAGATTCCAGAGTTTGACAGTCCCGTCTGCACTTCCCGAAGCAAGTGTTTGACCATCGGGGGAGAAACTGACACCGAATACCCACTTGGTGTGTCCCCGCAAAGTTGTTAGCAGTTCACCTTTTTTTGCTGGTGTTGAATTTTCTGTTGGTGGGTGTTTGAGTGCAGCGATGCTCCAGATTTTCACCGTTTTATCTTCACCCGCACTGGCGATCGTTTCACCATCGGGGGAGAAACTGACGGTGTAAATTTTCGAGGGTTGTCTGTTTTCGCTGTGCCATAAATTAGCGATTAACTTACCGTCAGAACTCCACAGTTTCACACTACCGTCATCGCTCGCCACAGCGATTATTTTGCCGTCGCGGCTGAAGCTTAGCCAATTTACGGGAGCAAATTGTTCGATCGTTCGCAGCAGCGTGCCGTCGGTTTTCCAAAGTTTGATAGTTTTATCAGTAGAGCCAGTGGCGATCGTTTGACCGTCAGAACTAAAAGCAACGCTGGTAACGCTATTAGTATGCCCTTTGAAAGTAGCTAACAAACGGCCGTCAGTTTGCCAAATTTTGACAGTTTTATCTAAACTTGCCGACGCTATGGTTTTGTTGTCGGGACTGAACGCGACACAGGAGACACTGTTAGTGTGGTCTTTGAAAGTTGCCAGCAAACTGCCGTCGCGCCGCCAAAGTTTGACGGTTTTATCTACACTGGAAGAAGCTATTGTCTCGCCGTCTGGACTGAAGCTAAGACCCCAAACTACATCGCCGTGTCCTTCCAAGCGGTTGCGTTCTTTGACTCCATAAACTGCCTGCTGGAGGGCAGCAGAAATCAGGATTTCGGTGTCTTTGAGAGTATACATTTGTTGGGAGTGTTCGATCTGTTTCCACTTTTTACCAGCTCTCAAACTTTCCATCATGGCGTCAAATTTGTTATTTGAGAAATAAAGTGCTTCCGAAGCAGCAGTCAGGGTACTGATTTCGGCTCGCTGAGTTTGAGCGACAGCTAGCTGTTTTTGACCCACAGCCCGCCACCAAAAGTTTACGGCGGCGATGGTGGAACTGGTTAGCAGCATGACGCCGATCACTGCTACTCCCAGCAGTTGTTTGAGAAAAGTATTGGCTCGGTAGAGCTGTGCTTGACTCATTTTTTTGTCCGCTTCTGCTTTGTGGAGTCTCGCTTCTAAGCCGAATCTTTGGCGAATCGGTCGCACTAAATAGTCGTGTACCAATTGATAGCGGTCTTCGGGCGCTTCCCGTAGCAAAAATAGCAAACCGTGACCAACTAAAATGTCTAAAATTAAGTCCAGGTTGTCGGTTTTCTTGGGTCGGCTTTCAGGGTATGCAGCGAACTGTCGCGGTAGGGAAATTCGGTTTCTGCCGATCGCCGATAATTCGGTTTCGCGGGCATCGGCTGGCTGCGGGCCTGTAACTAACGAGAGTTCGTGTTTGGTTTTTATCAGTCTTACGCCTCTTTCATCTGTCAGGGAAAACAAGATTTTCCAAGCTGCGTCTTCGTTAATGGGCCCGCAGTCAGAGATGACTCTTTCGAGCGATCTTTTCACTAATTCTGCTTTGGGATTGTCCCCCAATTGCTGGTATTGTGCTAGACTGGTAATACCTTCTTCTTGCAGTTGCGCTCCTACTACCTGCAATTCGATTGGTCGCACTTCTTGCAGTTCGTCTGCTAAATCTTCTACGAAGGCATCGATCAGTGCCGGCTCTAAATAAAATTCTGCCCGTTCTGTTAAGTGTCCGATGACAGCCCGCGCGTCTTTGATAGAAAAACTCCGCAGTTGGTAGCGGATGCTTTTGTCGAGAATATTATTGTTAATAGCATCAAGATTTGGGAAGCGATCGCAATCTAGTAAGTAGTGCAAATAATCTTCGCGCAAGCACAGAATTATTTTGACATAAGGCAAGTTCAAAAACAAACGCAAAAAATTATAAAAAAGTTGTCTTTGTGCCACAGAAGTTGAAACAAAGAAAAACTCTTCAAATTGATCGAAAATCAGCACAGTTAACAAATTATTTGTGGCATTTTCGCGCAACTGTTCTATAATAAAAGAAGAGACTTCCGAGCTGCGAGCAGGAATAACCGAGCAACTTCTTTTGTGGATTTCCTGTACTCCTTTCGAGATTAATTTACTTTCCTCTTCGGCTTGTTTGTCGTACAGTGCGCTGTTCAAAGCATTTTCTAACTCCACCAGCCAGTCGGTGTAAACTTTGACTACTACGGGCAATGTATCCCGCGCACCCGGAGTAATATTTTTCAAAGCTGGTACTAAGCCGGCATTGACTAGAGAACTTTTCCCGACTCCGCTGGGCCCGTGAATAATAGTTAATTTATGGTCGTCCCTGCTAATTCTTTCTAGCAAGCTATTGATATCTGTTTGGCGCGAATAAGCCGTCATGGAGGCTGCGATGGCAGCTTGGTTCTGAGCTGAGGGGCCTGAAGGATTGACGGCTTGGCGCTGCTGCTGCAATTGGCTGGCTCCGATAAAAGCTCTAAATCCGTATTGATATTCGATCGAACGCTGGCTTTTTTTAATCCGAAATGCTTTAAGATACTCTCCCTGCTCGAAATAAACCGCTTGCAGTTCCGTCAAAATATCGATGTAAAGTCGGGGGTCGTACTTCGGCTCGCTTTGAGATTGAGCCAACTCCAAAGAATGAACCGCCGCTTCCCACTGGCCTAGCTGCCGCAAACTTCGGGCTAAAAGTAAAAGATACGAACTCCTGTCGGATTTAGGATGTTGAATTTTAGATTTGGGTTCGTTACTTGACTCGTTAGATCCCACAAATTCTGGATAATTTCCCTCAAACCCCAATCTCAAATCTTCAATCAGCAATCTCAAATCATTAGGCGTTTGATCCAAAATCGCCAAAGCCAACTCGGCTAGCTGGCGGGCTTGACTCCACCTCGACTCTTGCAGGGCAACTTCAGCCAAAAAGCCGTAATCTTGAGCTAGTTGGCTGGGAGTACCGTAAGTGAAGTGCAACTGCAAAGAATTTTCAGCTAATGCTTGCAACTCTCCCCAAGCTTTCAGGCGCTGCAGCACTTCTCCGAGGTGTGCTGTCACCTCAGCTACCAATTCCGGGCGTGAGGCCAGGGAGAAAGCGTTTCTAGATTTTTCCAGGCTAATCCAAGCTTGTTCCCAGTGCTGGCGGTTGGCTACCGGGTTTCTGGCTGCTTGCAAGCGGTGACACAGGGCTATGTGAAATAGCACTATGCCTTCTCTCTCTAAAAATAGGATGTTGGGGACAGGATTCGACAATGAGCAGGAGAGGGTTTCTGGGTTTTCGGAATTTTCCCAGTTTGCGAGTTCCCAATTGCCCGTTTGATGCTGCCAAAATACTAAGCTTTCTTGGTAGTGAATTAAGGCAGTTTCGGTTTGGTCGCTGACATAGTAATCTCGACCGAGAACGAATTGCAGGCTGGCTTTGAGGGCGGGTTCTAATTCTTGACCGCGATTTTGTAAATCTCTTAAAGCTAATTCTAGTTCTCGGCGTGGCAAAGAGCCGATCGCCAAATCGAAGGTATTGCCGGGACTCAACGGCGAGTACGAGTGGACATCTGATTGTCGTCGGTTTTGGGGCCCAGAGTTAAAAGTTAGAAAGTTTTCTCCGGGGCTGATTTCCCGCTCCAGACCGCGTTTTTCGGACGGGGTTTGGCAGGTCTCACAATTAGCGATGGTGCTGACGTTGCTGCTGGCGAGTTCTGGATTGAGTTCGCCTATTTTAAATATAGTATCGGCCCGCCTAGCGAGGAAATTAATTAATTCGTCAACGCCCATTTCAAATTTAATTGTGGCGGCGGCCCAACTTTTGAAATCCGGGGCCAGACGAATCATTTTGGTCACGATGTCATCTGTTACCCACAAAATCACTGGGCAGGAAAAATTTTTGCGAAATTCGTCTCGCACTTGATTGGTAGAAGCCATCAGTTCGTCGATCGCTACTACTGTTTCTAAACCAAATACCATCAAAGCCGAGGCGTCACCGACAGGCGAGTACCCCTCCTGGAAAGTGCTTGAGAGCAGAGTAGTGTAAAGGGTTTTGACTGAAGCTGGCAGGACGATATCTTGAATTGGAATTGGGGACACTTCTCGCAGCCGCTGCGCTATTTGCTGCCGCAACTGCTCGTAGTTGCAGCGCACCAAAATTAGCGAGAATTGGTGTTGAGACATTGTGATTGACCTGACCAGAGTTTTGAGCGAGCGCTCGTTGTAGTTTGCAGTTTCTTGTACCTTAATTAGATCGGTCATGCGTGCACCTCTTTTGCATTAATCAATTACCTAACGCTCGCCCATCGTGACTGAAAGCGTCTCTACTTAGACATCCCCGTCTCTGTCTGACGCTTTATCTCTGTATAAATACGTAGTTTTCCGTACTTGTCCTATCAATACTTACATATTTATTAGATCCAATGTAAAGATATCATACCTCTCAATCTCAGAGAATGCTAGACTTGCGAATAAAAATTTAAGGTTATCTTAGATTTTTTGATTAAGCGATATATAAAGGACTACAGATCATAAATAGCCAACTGCTTAGTTCACGATCATACCGACGGCTAGCTATTAGTAAACAACTTCGATATATCTGTAGCAGGCATTTAGCATAACAGCAAAAAAAATGTCCTCCGGTATGGGATTATGTGAAATTAAGAGCAACAGCTAAAAACAGACATAGGGGGTCTGACATTGCAGATATGAGAGTTGAGAGTGGGCAAAGTCCTTAGTGGTGGCAAAGTTTTAGAGGACAATAAAATACACCGCCTATAGCCAGCATTCAACAGAAATTAGCCAGTGGAAAAAACCGCTGACTGATTTCTGTATTGGATGGTAAGATTTCGGAGTTTTGAGCGATGAATTTTTAGTTAAATTCTTTCTAAATCCCTCGTAGTTAAGGGTTTTTAGAGTCACGAAGCTATCTCAAAAATCCCAACTATTTTGGCTCACTGCGCTGCAGCCACTCCTTATATTTTCGGGTTTCTGCTAGGGCTGGATTAATCCCAAACCAACGACCTTCTTGATCGCGGTATTCAAAGACAAACATACTTCGCAACAAAATTTGAGACTCTTCTTCGCCTGTTACACTTTGTCGGTTGACAACTTGAAACAGTAATTCCCATTCCATGTCATTGATGGCTCCCAAAAGGTCATCGCGATATTCTTGAATGACGCTTTCGAGGCATTCGCGAGAGAAGGGAGGGTCTTCGTGCTGCAAACAGCTATACAAAAGCATCAGTAGATTGCGAACATGACCCCCACTAATCCGACAAAGCCTGTCTAAAGTTTCGGGAGAGTCAAACACCTGGGAAATCAAATCAATGCGTTGATGGGGAGCAACTGCGGGGAAAGCTCTGGCTAATACTAGCTGGCGCAGCAGTGCCATTCCTTCGAGGTGGTCTTCGCCCGATCGCACTTGCACTGGTACCATGGGCATCACCTTGGGCTTGACTCCAAATCGACTGGCGAGGCGGCCGAAGTCGTTGGAAAAAATCAAAGTCAAGGGAATCGTGTAGACAACATGGCAATTAAGTTTTTTCAACTGTTCGCCCCGGTCTAAAAACAGATATTCTGGCTGTGTGCGTCCGCTGGGTTTGAGGGAGGCGTCGAGGCGATCGAGGTTGTCAACGATGACTGCGAGCCCTTTTTTACCTTGCTGCTTGAGTTCGGCGTTAGCTTTGTTGAGGAGTTCTTCGTTGATCGACTGCAAGATGCTGTTGGTGCGGGGTTCGAGATATTGCCTGAGTTGCGATCGCAGTTTGGGAGAGTCTTTAGTTTTAGCAGTCACTCTAGCAATGCCTACAGATAACTCGGCTTCCGCTGACAAATCTATGGGAGTCTGCAAAAATTCTGCCACTTCTGCAAACAGATTTGTAAAATAGCTCGGTCTGAGTTTGATTTTAGCCGATTCCATAGTTTCGCTGACTTGGCGCGCAATGCTCAGCAAAATATCGCTGATATCTACATCCCCCATGTCTAAGTCTTGGGAAGACTCGAAGTAGACGACGCAAAAACCCTCTTGCTCTAACTCAGCTTTTAGTCGAAACAATTCCGTAGATTTGCCACACCCGATATGCCCTGTAAATAGCTGACAGGTTGGCTCATTGGGGGAGATGCGGGTAATGGTTCGCTGTAAAGATTCAATGATTTTGCCGCCACGCACGGAACCAAAATCAATGTAGTATTGATAATCCCCTGGGTCTCCCGCAACAAGGGTCTTGCTGGGGTTGCAGGCTTTATAGAATCTGTCTAATTCGAGTGCGATCACAATTGAAGCCGAATAAAAGTTAAAAAGTTAATCGAAAGTCTAAACTTTCTTTACTTGAGTTTAGTTTGATTTGTAACCTTTTGCCCTGTGGGGTAATGCCCTAAATACCCAAAGAACCTTGATCTGGTAAGGGGTTTTCCCGGCGCTGGAATTGGGAATTTTTAATTAATAATTTTTTATTACTTAGCGGGATCAGTGATATTACTGGTATTGGCAGGAGTATGGGTAAATTTGCGGATATCTGGTTAAATGGTAGGGGAAAACAGGGTTCGAGAGAGAAAGATTAAACAGTTTTGAATTTGTGCTAATCGTTAATTACTATATTGTCAAGAGGTAGATGGCTAGTTTTGGAGCGGTTTCTCAAACAGAGTTAGGGCGCAGGCGCCAAAAGTTGCGGCAGCAGAGGCGCGCTCGATTGGCGGCTGTGGTGTGGCAAATGCTGGCAGCGAGCGCAATGGCTGGAGGTTTGCTGTGGTGGATTGCTCAGCCGGCTTGGTTAATTGCCCGATCGGAACAAGTGAAGGTGGAGGGCAATCAGTGGCTATCGGATAAGGCGGTGCGGTCTTTGGTGCCGCTGTCTTACCCGCAGTCGCTGTGGGGGATTCAACCGCAGGCGCTGGCCGAAAAGCTGGAGTCAACGGGGCCGATCGCTAAAGCGAAGGTGACTCGTAACTTGTTTCCGCCGAGTTTGACTATAGAAGTGGCAGAACGCCTGCCGGTGGCGGTGGCGCAGCCGACGGCGGTGTTGAGATCGAACAGTGATAAGGAAAAAGTGGGGTGGCTGGACGCTCGCGGAGGTTGGATGCCGTCGGATAGTTATACTGCTGTACGATCGCAGAATAGTTCGATCGGGCCCGGCAGCATTCCGGGAACGCAGGCTCAGCGTTCTTTGCCCACTTTAAAAGTCATCGGGCCTTTGGAACAGTATCGCGCCTCTTGGCCGAAGTTTTACCAAGGACTCAGTGGCTTGACGGTGAAAGTTTTTGAGATTAATTGGCAAAACCCGAACAACTTGATCTTGAAAACAGAGATCGGTACCGTACACTTAGGGCCGTACAGTTCCAAGACTGCGGAGCAACTTAAGGTTTTAGACCGAATGCGACAATTGCCAAAACAGCTAGATTCAAGCAAAATAGCCTACATTGACTTGAAAAATCCTGCTTCGCCGATCGTCCATTTGCCACAACTCCCCGGCAGTTTGGATTCGGACTTAATTGCTAAATAGTTTGCTAAACTTATCTAAAGTTGATTGTTGAGAGGAAGTTCCATGTTTGCCGTCAAGCGAGCGCTCAAATTGAATAATAGGGAAGCAACCTTGATGGCAAAACACGCAGGATTCCGGCGTGTAGTATTTAACATGGGATTGAGCTTGCGAGTCCAAATGTACGGTGAGGGCAATTTTTCAGACTCAAAGGTCATCAACGAAGTCAAGAAAGTTCTCACCAACCACGTCAAGAAACAACCTGAATGCGCTTGGATGAACCAGTTGTCTTCTCGTGTTTACCAAAACGCTTTGATTGACTTGAAAGATGCGTTCAGTCGGTATCGCTTGGGAAAAGCCGATCATCCGAAATTTGCCAGCCGCCGGGATGGGCAATCATTCACGGTTGATTCGTCTAATGGAAAAGTTTTACTAACTGCTGGCAACACCATTAAGATTCCCACGCAGGGAACTTTTCGACTTCACGAGCCACTGGAATGCGGTTTTGTCTCTCAAACTTTTACCATTTCACAAGAAGGAAATCGCTGGTTCGTCTCTTTCTGTGTTGATGCGGAACTTTTACCAATTCAACAACCCGAAAGCTCTGTAGGGATTGACGTGGGTATTAAATATTTTGCTACCCTGTCAAACAGTCAAGTGTTTGATGCACCAAAGCCATTAAAGCAAGCGAAAACCAAGCTTGCACGGTTGCAGCGCAAGGCATCAAGACAAATAAAAGCCTCAAACAATCAGCGCAAAACTTACAACAAGCTCGGCAGACTTCACGCACGAATAGCTTGCATTCGCAAAGATTTCCTTCAAAAGTTAACGACTTATTTAGCTAAAACTTTCAAGTCAATCAATATAGAAGACTTGAACGTAAGCGGAATAATGGCAAATCACAAGTTGGCTGGGGCAATATCCGACTTAGGGTTTTACGAATTCAGGCGGCAGCTAAATTATAAGTGCAAAATGTATGGAGCGAATTTAGTGCTGGTGGATCGATGGTTCCCCAGTTCTAAGACTTGTGCGAATTGCGGGCATAAAAAAGATATGCCACTAAGCGTTCGGACTTATGATTGTCCTGCTTGTGGCTCCTCAATAGATCGCGATCTCAATGCCAGTTTAAATATTTTAAATTGGGAACCCAAGGCTATTGGGGGATAGCCTGCTTATCTTGGGATGGCCGACCACCCAACAGCGCAGGAAGTCAACTCCGAATTGCGGCTAAAGGTGGCTTTAGCAAAGTTTGGGTAAGTTTGACAAAGCAGAGTTCCACTCCCGCACCCACTCGCGCCCAGAATTGATCCTCTGTCAACAGAAGGTAGAAGGTATCGATCGATAGGCAGAATTTTTGCCCATCAGGATCGATAGGGCTTGAAATCAGCACAGTTTTTGGATAGCGCCCCGCGTCTGGGCCTAGTATCCATTTTTTTTCCTTCTGACGCAGCTTACAATTGCCTTAATCCGGTCAAGTACCTTGATGGCGTCAAGCGAGGTCTAGGCTAGCGAGGTCGGCAAAATCCGAGATTGCTAACATTAAGCATCGATCTGTGTTAGTTTTTCGCGCAACTTAGCCTATAGTTGATTGTGAATTGGCGTTTAGTTAACAAGCTCTAATCTACCATCCCCGACTCTAATGAAGCTTAATAATAGACAGGGGTCTGACCAAGACAGTCCCCCTTCGGAAGAAGTAAAAAATTTTCCGGTGGCTGCAGATTCCGCCAATCCCTTTAGACGCAAGTCTGGTTATGTAAATGTAGATAGTATTGATATCGATCCTATGGTCAATCCCAAAGACATAATGCCCAGCAGTGCCGCCAAAATCAAAGTAATTGGCGTCGGCGGTGGTGGGGGCAACGCCGTTAACCGGATGATTGCCAGCGAGGTTTCTGGTGTCGAGTTTTGGTGTGTGAATACAGATTCCCAAGCTCTGGTTCTCTCAAATGCTCCGAAACGCTTGCAAGTCGGACAGAAGTTGACGCGCGGTTTGGGGGCCGGGGGCAATCCGGCGATCGGTCAAAAGGCTGCGGAGGAATCCCGCGATGAAGTTGCTAATGCTCTGAATCATGCGGATTTGGTATTTATCACAGCCGGCATGGGCGGCGGTACGGGCACGGGCGCGGCTCCGATCGTGGCTGAGGTCGCTAAGGAAATGGGCGCCTTAACTGTGGGCATAGTAACGCGGCCTTTTACGTTTGAGGGACGGCGGCGCACCAGCCAAGCTGAGGAAGGAATCGCGGCTTTGCAAACTCGGGTGGATACGCTGATCGTAATTCCTAACGACAAGCTGCTGTCTGTGATTTCCGAACAAATGCCTGTACAAGAGGCTTTTCGAGTTGCTGACGATATCCTGCGCCAAGGGGTTCAGGGTATTTCTGACATTATTACTATTCCCGGTTTGGTGAATGTTGACTTTGCTGACGTGCGGGCAGTAATGGCGGATGCGGGTTCGGCTTTGATGGGCATTGGCGTGGGTTCTGGCAAGTCGCGGGCTAGGGAGGCGGCGATGCAGGCTATTTCTTCGCCTCTGCTGGAAGCTTCGTCTATTGAGGGCGCTAGAGGTGTGGTGTTTAACATCACTGGCGGTACTGACATGACGCTGCACGAGGTGAATGCGGCGGCTGAGACGATTTACGAGGTTGTCGATCCGAATGCCAATATTATTTTTGGAGCGGTGATTGACGAGCGGCTTCAGGGCGAAATTAAGATTACTGTGATCGCTACTGGTTTTTCGGGGGAAGTTCCGGCGCCTCCGACTCCGGGGCGGACGCAAAATGTTAATGCTCCTTGGCGGGCTGCAACTGTGCCGGTGACTCCTGCTCAACAGACGCCCGATCCGAAAGCGAAACCGCCGCAGGATTTGGGATTGGATATTCCTGAGTTTTTGCGTAACCGTCGTCCGCCAAGATGATTTTAGATTTTAGATTTTAGATTTTAGATTGGGGATTTGGCGATTTTGGATTTGAGATTTGGGATTTGGCGATTGGGGATTTGGCATTGAATCTCCAATCTCCCATCTAAAAAATCGAAAATATCGAGCATCTAAAATCTAAAATCTAAAAAATCTAAAATCTAAAATCTAAAATCTAAAATTTCGAGGGTTTGTCCTGGTTCGGGTTCGAGGAGTTGGGTGGAGAGACCGGATTTTGCTAGTAAATCGCGAAATTCGGGGATGCTGCCGATCGATCGCACTAACATTGGTAAAATGCCTGTGGCTCGGATGTCTCCCGCCGCTGTAGGCAGGAAAAACCGAGGTTTGAGAGTTTGGGCGAGGCTGAGGGCTTCCGAAGGGCCGATGATGACTTGTCCGAGGAATGGGAAGATTTGACCGATGACTGGGGCGATCGCTACGTCTACTGTGTCTATTTTCTGTTTAACTTTTTCTAATGGTGGCAGGTGCGGTTCGTAATAAAGTGTCTCGCCGCTGCTTAAATCTTTTAGCAAATAGCCGTTTTCTTCTTGTCCGGGCCCGATTTCGGCTCCGGGTACGGCGGTAATTTGTAATTTTTCTTGATAATTAAATTCTTGCCAATTTGCTAAAGATGTGATATTGGTGTAGCCTAAACTGCTGAGGACTTTGGCGGCGGTGGGTGAGGCGATCGCGGGAATTGTGCGATCGAGCTGTTCGAGTGTGGGCCTGTGACAGTGGTCGTCTAATCCTTGGGAAATCAGGATGAGGTCGATCGGCGGTAAGGTGCTGGGAGTGAAGGCGACAGGGGTGTTGTGGTAGGCGGTGAACAGCCAGGGTTGACCGTAAAACACGAGGGGATCGATTAGCCAGGGATCGACGAGGATGGTTTGGCCTGCGATGTGGAAGATCCAAGAGTTGAGGTCGATTCGGGTGATTTTCACAGTGGTTTGCAATAATTCTTTACAATTGGTTTAATCATAGCTAATTTTGTTTGGGGAATTTAACCCTTCGGAAGCACAGGCGGGACGCCCGTGGCACGGGGAAGCACAGGCGGGACGCCCGTGGCACGGGGAAGCACAGGCGGGACGCCCGTGCCACGGGGAAGCACAGGCGGGACGCCCGTGCCACGGGGAAGCACAGGCGGGACGCCCGTGCCACAGATATGATTGGGATTTGTCTGGTTCAAGTTGGCGTTTATCTGGGGTGGAAGAAGATGATTAAATCGAGGATTCCTGTGGCTTTGACTGTGGCTGGTTCTGATAGTGGCGGTGGGGCTGGGATTCAGGCGGATTTGCGGACTTTTGCGTTTCACTGCGTGCACGGTACGAGTGCTTTGACTTGCGTGACGGCTCAAAATACTTTGGGGGTGACGCGGGTGGATGCTTTGTCTGCGGAGGCTGTGGCGGCTCAAATTGAGGCGGTGGCTGGGGATATTGGGGTTCACGCTGTGAAAACTGGGATGCTGCTGAATCGGGAAATTATGGCGGCGGTGGCTTCACAGGTGGAAGCTTTGGGAATAGGGAATTTGGTTGTCGATCCGGTGATGGTTTCACGATCGGGCGATCGATTGATTGATGACGGGGCGATCGCATTTTTGCGCGATGTTTTGATCCCAATGGCTGCTGTCGTGACTCCCAACCGGTTTGAGGCCCAGATTTTGAGCGGTTTGCAGATTGTTTCTCTAGACGATATGCGATCGGCGGCGCAGCAGATTTATCGTTTGGGCGCAAAGGCTGTTTTGGTGAAAGGCGGCGGGATGGCGGGAGATTTGCGGGGGATTGATGTTTGGTTTGATGGTACGCGCTTGGATGTGTTGAAGACTGAGAATGTTGATACTGGGAATACTCACGGGACTGGTTGTACTTTGAGTGCTGCGATCGCTGCTAATTTAGCTTTGGGGAAAGATTTGTTTACAGCGGTGACATTAGCTAAGAATTATGTTACTACTGCTCTCAAATATGCTTTGGATATTGGGGAAGGCCAAGGGCCAGTAGGGCATTTTTTCCCCCTGTTACAGAAGTAATAAGTTATTTGTTACTTGTTGGAGTCTGCTAATAATATCAAATCCACGATTCATCGAAATTATTCCTCTCTCTCTTCTCTTCCTCTGTGTTCTCTGCGTACTCTGCGGTTAAATCATTCCGATCCAACCGGAATTGATATAACCAATCACATGAGTGAACCGCCAACAGTCAAAAATCAGTTAATTTCTTAATTTTTCAGGCGAAAGAGCGATCGCCACCAAGTCTTCGATTTTCTTAATATTCGGATCGCCGGCCAAATAACCAATCCCTCGGTGCAAGTGCAGGCGAAACTGTTTCGCTAGAGTTTCTTTTTCTGTGCCTAAATTGTCTTGGTGACACCGCTGCTTGAGGGCCATTATCAGGATATCAGCCATGTCGCCGCCGAAGACATCCCAGCTTAATTCGACGTTGCTGTCGCTGGGAATTGGTACTGGCGATGGGATGCTGGGTTCGGCGAGCGATCGGCAAAATCCCCACCTGCATAGAATATTCCACTGATCGATTTTGGTCGATCGTTTCAGTTTTGATAGTTGGTCTTTGCCTGTTTGGGAGAGGCGGATGCGATCGAGTGGTGGTTCCATGAGTTTGAGATTTTTTGGTATATTGTAAACAGTGTTAATGTTGGGGAAGCAAAGCCTCTAGATAACCCGAAATAATTAACATTTTTTTACACGGCGCGACTTGATTAAATCGGTTTTTTTTGGTATTCTTATTTTAGTAGGATTTATCCTTAATAATGGGATGGTGGCAAAAATAAAATTTTCGCAACCATCCCATTATGATATATATACTACCGCAACTCCCCAGCAAAGTCAAGGGGGTTGCGGCTATTTTTTTGCGCGAATTTTTAGTCCCAAAAATAACCAGTTTCGACGGTGGTTTGGTGTTTGGCGGAGTCGTATTTGAGGAGGTAGCTGTGGGCGATCGCCTCCAATTCTTGCAGCTTATCATATTCTACTTTTCTAATTTCCGTGTCGGTAGAAAGCAGGATGACTTGGTGGCTGGCCGAGGGAAAATATCGTTCGACTAGGTTGTTTCTGTGGGAGGAGTCGAGGCGGCCCAAGGGAGTGTCGATCGCCACTGGCAATTGTCTCCCGGATACTCGGGCTAATCCCCACAAAAAGGCGATCGCCAGCAATTGTTTTTCCCCCGCTGAAAGTCGGTGTTTGGGTACCGGTTTGCCTTCTGGATCGTAAATAGAGAGGCTAAATGTTTGAGTGTCGATCGCAACTCTGTGCACGAGGTCGGTTTTGTGCAAGAGGTAGCGGAAACAGTCGGTAATTTCTATTTCGAGTTTGTTGAGTTTTTTGAGGGTGAGTTTTTCTTTAAAGAGTTTCAGGGTAGCTTGGGCTTTGGCGATCGAAGCGATGACGTGTTGGCTATTTCTGATGGTGATGTATTCGCTGCTGTAGTTTTCTAGTTCTTTTTGGTTTTTGGCTAATTCTCTCTCTAATTCATCGACGCGGCGGTTGGCTGATTCGCAGGCGGCGGCTGCGATAGCGACTGCTTTTTGGGCTTTTCTGACTTCTTCTTCTAGTTTTTCGTAGGCTTCGGGGGAAGCGGCGGCTGCTAGTTGTCTGTCTGTAAAGTCGATTTCTGCTTCGATGTTTTTGATTTCTTCTATTTGTTCGCGCGCTAGAATTTGCTGGGCTTTGATTTGGTAGCTAAGGAGGTTTTCTAGTTGCTGGATGCTGTTGTTGTCGGCGTTCATCCAGGGCGGCGCGTCTGTTCCGGCTTGCTGTTCGAGTTCTTGGTTTTCTTGGCGGATGAAGTCTTGAATTTTATCTAGCTGCTGGGGATTTAACGAGATTTCGGCGATATAGTTTAGAAGGCGATAGCTTCTTTGTTTAATAACATTTTGGGCAATCTTTGCTTGCTGCTGGCTGTCTTCTGTTTCTGCTTGAGTTTTTGCTTCGCTTAGCAAGGGCGAAATTAGGGCTATTGGTAGCGTGTTTGATGCCAATTCCATCATGGCTTGACGGGTTTTTTCTGCCTGATTCCTGTAGTCGTTTAGCTGTCTGTCTAGCTGACTGCGATCGGCGGCAATTTTCCCGCCTTCAGAAATAAACTTTTCTGATGCTTGTTTCTGATTTTTTTGAGCTTTCTCTAACTCATTTTTAAAGCTGGCTTGTTCTTGCTTAGCTAAGTCTATTTTATCAGTAATTTCCTTAAAACTTTGTTCGATTTTCTCTAAAGCAGCCAAGTCTTTTTTACCAGCAATTTCTTTCCGCTTGCGACCTGCTAATATTTCTAAATCGACGGCGAGGCGTTCTGCAAGTTCCAAACCTAAAAGAGATTTAATCGCCCCGACGACAAACTCTGGCGGTGTTTCGAGTTCAGCGAGTTCTTTTACTTGTTCGCCGTCAAACAAAAATAGGTTGGATATTCCAACGGGCAAAAGGGTTTCGATGTATTCGTCCCAGGTGTTAGTAATTGCTTTGTCCGACCACCAATCGCTGACTATTTCGCTGTATATGAGAATGCTTAGGTTGTCTTTGATATCTAATTTTTTCCAGTATCTAACTATTTTGAATTGAGCTAATTTGTCATCTTGGACTTGTTCAAATGTTAGTTCGACGCGGGTATCTTCTAATGGGGGTGTGTGGCGGTTGACGCATTGATTGAGAAAGTCGCTGTAGCTTAAATTGCCTCTGGTGGAACATTGGGCTCGACCACCGTAGAGGGCGAGGCGAATGGCGTCCATGAGGGTGGTTTTGCCGCCGCCATTCATGCCGCCAAATAGGATAACTGGGCAGGGATTTCCGTCTTTTTCGGGGCGGAGATTGATTGTTTGGGTGCCTGCATAGGGGCCGAAGTTTTTGAGGACGAGTTCGAGGAATTGCATTGTAGATGTTGTTGAGATGGGATGAAAGTTGGTGGGGGGGCGGTTAGCAGCGGATTTTGTAGCGGATTTAGCGGATGGGTGGTTGGTGGGGCGGCGGTTAGTGGCAGATTTGGTCGCGGATTTAGCGGATGGGTGGTTGGTGGGGCGGCGGTTAGTGGCAGATTTGGTGATCTCCCACTAATCATCCGTTACATCCGTTACATCCGTTACATCCGTTACATCCGTTACAAAATCCGCTGCTAACCGCCCCCTCCCTTGCTACCAATCAATTACATCGGTTGAATCTTCCTCTTCGTTTTGGGACTGAATGTTGGGAGGTAATGGGAGTTCGTCATCTGTTTCTTCATAGGTTCCTGCACTTCCTCTCGTCCAACCTCTGCCATTTGTTTTCGGCCGCCACAAGTATGGTTGAATGTGTTGTTGCCAGCCTTGTACGGATTTTGGTGGGAGAATGCGGTGATATTCTAATTTACTGCGACCAAAGTTGATAAATAAACCTACTTTCGCTCCTGTCGATGCTAAGTAAGCTATGATTTGAGCTTGGTCTTTATCGGTCATTGGATAATTTACGGCTTTATCTTCTACTACAATACATTCATTCACCCAATGGTCTAGATAGAGAATTCCCATCCAAACTTGACCGTCATAAATTTGTCTGGGATATTCCATTTCTGTTGTAATACTGGATTTCAGCATTTCTGCATCAAATGCTCTTTGGTAATGTTTTTCTCTTAAACCTTTTTGTGTCCTCCGGTGTACTCTCATTGCACAGCCGATGATGCTGTATGTAAGATCCTGATGGGGAATATTAGGGTCAAGCATGGTCGTAAAAATTGTGTAATTTAAACGATGGTGGTTTGTTAATGCTGCGGTTAGTTGAAAAACCATTATATGCGATCGCACGGCGGGGTGGCTGTCAACAAGTTTGGGTTTAACCGCAGGCTAGGGCGTGCTAATCGCTAGGTTTTTCCTCTCCTGAATTGGGCGGTGAAAATTTAATATCCGCCCAAGATAGCTGCCTACTTTGATTGCTGTTGCTTTCGAGTTCTTCTTTAAGTTTGGCAATATCAACCGTATCGTTTTTGGCAGAACTGTTGGTTTGGGCGATCGCATCTTTGAATTGCCGAATGTTTTCCGTCGGATTTGCTTTAATATCTTCCACCGCTTTTTTTAAATTGCGTTGATAGTGGGCGTTGCCAATCGCTTCTTCCTTCGATCGCGAACTGGTTTCAAAGCATTTGTCCAAATCCGCGTAAATGCCTGTACGGCGGGGCTTGGTGTAGTATTGGCGTTCTGTGTCGAGGAGTTTTGCCATCAATTCGAGGTGCATTTTGTCCTCGCTGCAAATCTCTTCGATCGCAGTCCATTCATCGCTACCGAGGAGTTTTCTTTCGGCGGCGGGACGGGAATCTTCAAAAGGTTCGCCCGTGACTTCTTCGTAAATCCGGGGTAAAGAATCGTCGAATTCGTGCTTTTGTTCCAGCCAAATGCGGCGGATTTCGCTAAGTTCTTCTGGGGTAATTAAGGTGATATCGCGCATTTCTAGGGGTGCGGTTTTGCGGATTTGGGTTTGTGCTTCCAAGAGTCGTCTGAGCCAGTGTTCTCGCCAGAATTTGGTGTAGGGCCCTGGGATGGGTTCGACGGAGGTTGTGTCATCGCCCATGTTGCGTTCAAACAGTTCTACTCTACCGTAAATGCGTCGGAAGTCTCTTTTTGGGCGATCGTCTTTTATGTCTAATTCGTTGCGAATATCGAGGAGAGGTTGCATCCATTCTTTTTCCTCATCGTTTTGAATCATTGCCTCCATAGATTTATCTTTATCAACCATTGTACACACCCAGCACCCAAAGCGAGAATCGCCACAGCTAGGAGTAGAAGTATCAACAACTAAAGGACACTCATTGTCTGCTGTTGCACCTCGATACATGGCCAATAAATCTTTATTGTTATTTCCCCAAGGATTGTCCCACTGCATTAGATACAGCCAAACTTCATCATCACGCCAATCCTCAATAGGGGTATAAATTAAAGAGTTAGGTAAGCGACCATTAGGACTGAGGCGATCGCGCAATCTACCTGCTTCATACTTTTTCATTGTTGCTGCACGTTTACTGCTTTCAGCCTTGCGAGTACCCAAAACAACAATAGTTTCACCATGTACTCGAACTAAATCTCGGATAAATTGATTTACAGGCTGAATTTTCATCCTATCTGTACACCACCGAAATCCATTGCGAGGCGCTGGATAGCCTTTACCAATTAAGCATACCCAGAATGTTTCTTTCACCTCTGGATGAAGCAGATGCGGAGAAACAGGCATTTTTTGCTCTTGAGCAAGTATCTTGAGCTTAGCTAAAGATTTACGTACCCAAGTCGAAATAATCGGATTTTCAGCGAAAGTATCCGTTGTAATTACATGGATAGTTTTTGTGCGTTTCTCGATCGGAAGTGCTGCTATCGCGTTCCAGATAAGCTGCAATACTGCGGTGCTATCTTTCCCGCCACTCCAACCGATTAACCAAGGTATAGCGTCTGAGCAGTATAATTCTTGAATTTCTTTAGTTAGCTCTTTTATCTCATCGAGTAACTCCTTAACAGTTCGCGGCGCAAATAATGACATCTGCTGAATTTCTATCACGTTTTAAAACCCCTATCTTGCTAATTTTTAAGTTTTATGATACAATCTGCTTGTTGGCTAGCATACTGATCCATGTGTCTTTGTTATTGGCCTTTTTGCACAATAGCATCCCTGATTCACGTACCATCAAAAAAGTTATAATAATTAAATAAGCTTTTACCCCCATTATGTCTGAAAACAACTACCCAGAGAGAGATTCGAGCCAGCGACTTGACGAGGTTCTATCGCCTTACTTTGCCAAGCACCACGAGAAAAGGTGCTATCCAGGGCTAACTTTTCAGCAGGGGCAGCGGAAAATGGTGCAAATCAATATCCCGGCTGATGACTTGCCTACTCTCCTCCTGGCCAAACCCTCAACTGGCAACGATCCTGATTCTGGTAAAAATCGCCCAGAGGTAAAGGGTCATGCTGAGGAAGTAAAACAATATATTCTTAAACGCGCTAGAAATGATCAACGCTGGATTTTGGGGACACTGACAGCAAATGTCGATCCTCAAAAAATTGAAATTATAGAATTAGGTCGGGGAATTTGTCTAGTAGTTATTCCTCGTAACGTTAAGTTAGATATTACTGATGGACAGCATCGGAAGCGCGCTATTCACGAGTTAATTGAAAGTGCTGACGGGGAGTTAATAGGTGATAATAATTTTCCTATTACGCTGGTTTTAGAGGGAGATTTTAAGCAGTGTCAGACGGATTTCCGAGATATGGCGCAGACAAAACAACTGGATAAATCATTGCTTTTATCATTCGGTGAGTTTGAAGGTGTGGTAGGTATTACCAAAAACTTACTTGACAAAGTGTTAATGTTTAAGGGAAAAACCGATAAAATCAAAACTAATCCCGACAGTAAAAGGAAACTTATATACACAACTAATTTCATAGCGAAATTGGTGAGTTGCGCGTTTACTGACGGCCCAATTGATGAACTCAAAGATTATGACGTTGCTGAATCCTCAAGTATTCTGGCTAGATGTCTTAACAATTTCTTTTCCGAATGTAGTCAGACTAGACATATTTGTGAAACCAGCGTTGAAGATTTGACAGTTGAAGATGTGAATCATTTTAAGGAATACTGTATCTTAGGTAGAAGTGTAGGGCTAGAAGTTTTAGGTCGGTTGCTCTACTATACCTATGACACAGATAGCAGCCAAGATTTTGATACTGAAAAAGTATCGGAAGTGGCACAACTGGATTGGTCTAGACAAAGCCGTATTTGGGAGGGAAATGTTGTTTTATCTAACTCCAACCTTAATAATCCAAGAGCCTCCTATAAAATAACAGCAAGTGCTAGTGCTGTAAAAATGGCGGTCGAGGCAGCAAAAGCGGAGTTAGGATGGATTTAACTAATATTATCGGCGTTCATCTGCGTGCATCTGCGGTTCTCAAATTCATCCCTCCCGCCAAACCAAATATGTCCTACAGCGACTTCAAAACGATCGACCAAGCCGTCTCAACCCTGGATCTAACCGTTGAAGACATTCCCCACTTATTCAGCCAAATTAGCCCCATCGCACCTTCAGAACGCCTCAAACAAACTCTAGACGAAGCTTTAGACTTAGCCTCAAGTATCAGCACCGAAAAAGCTCGATCGGAATTAATCATTACCCCCATTTTACTCGAAATACGGCGCACTTTCAACAACAAAATTGGCTACTTTTCCGGCAACACATTTAACGTAGAAGAGAGCAAAGGATTAACCGGGGCTTGTGACTTTCTCCTCAGCGCATCGAGCAATCAATCATTGGTGACTGCCCCAGTTTTGACATTGGTCGAAGCGAAAGACAACGATATTAGAATAGGATTGGGACAGTGTGCGGCTCAGATGGCAGCCGCTCAAATATTTAATGCCCGCAAAGGCCAAGAACAATCGGGGATTTATGGAGCAGTTTCAACGGGTACAAACTGGAAATTCCTAATTCTAGAAAATCAGTTGTTAAAAATTGATTTGACTGAATATTTTATTACTCAGCTAGACCAAATATTGGGCATTCTTGCAGAACCATTCAGACGCTATTTTAATTAGCCTAGTTTTTGGCGGCATTTGGGCGCTGCTGTGCTGCATCTGCGGTTTCTAAACCCAACCGCTTTTTCAAATAATCAGTCATCCAACTAACACTCGCCCTCGACTTAGAAATCCCCCCTTTCAACAAAATCCCCCCCTCCCAATCAGGATTATAAATCGACCAATCAACCTGCTGCAAAAGGCTCAAACGTTCCTCCCAACTCTCAGGAAAAACCGATCGCAAAGCCGCCCCAACTTCCCCCAAACTCTCAAGCACAACACTGTGACAGTGTACGCAATCCCGGCGCATTTCCCCCGCCGCTACTTGCTTGTGCAGAACTAATTGCCAATCTGGAATAAAATTGCTAACCGCATTCCAATAACTAACCGCCAGTTGTATTTTTTGAGCAAGTTCTTCCTCTTTCTGTTCTTTTTTGGTGCGAGAACCAGAGGGTTTTGCCTGTTCGCTGCGGTGAATATTAGACAGCAAAGCCATGATAGCACGATCGATCGCACTCAGCGTAAACAATTTGTGCGATCGCCCGTTCAAACTCCCCCTCTCCATCTCACTCAAACAGCGGAAAACCTCAACCTGCTTAACAACCGCCTTCACCACAAAAGCGCGATCGTCCCGGTGGTTGTAAAGTAGACCGAGCGACGCCTCCAAAGGAAGTTGAAAATTATTCAAATCAACAAACATCTGCTGCGATTTTTCCAACCCAATATCGAGAAACAAAATCAGCGCCACTGTCTCATATCCCAACTGCGGATTTTCCCTCAAAGCCATCTCAAAAGCCGCCCGCCGATGCTGTCCGTCATTAATAGTAAACTTAGCATCCATCGGCACCCGCAAGCGACCGATTTTCCGTTCTTCGGCCTCATTCCCCACAGCTTCAAAAGTAATATCCGCATCAATAGAAGCAGCAATTGCCCCACAAGTATAATTTGTAGGATTCTTAACAAAATAATCAGCAATTTCTGGAATCCTAGCTTTGTTAAGCGCGCGTTTCGCCCGCATAGACGGTGGCAAATCTTCTGATTCAAAGGGAAACAATTTCGGCAAAAAACGCACCGGACACATCGACACGTAATATTCGCGGCCCGCTTGAATGCCCCGAATTACCGGCAAAATGTATTCAAAAGAAGGAGTAGACATATTTTTTTGTTGGTTGCAGGTGCGAAGTATGAAGAAATCAGGGGCAAGTGCCATCGTCAATTCACTCGCTTCCCCGATATTCCGCCGGGGGTTGAAACCCCCGTCTCATAGCGAAAGTCGGTTAAAACCGACTAAACATAAACCTCGAAATTGATCCATATTCAGTCCTCTTCAGAGGACTTTCGCTATGAGACAGGGGTTTCAACCCCTGGCGGGCCCCGATGGTGGCGGGGTTTCAACCCCCGGCGGACTTTCGGGCTAGCGATGGGTTTTCAACCCCTGGCGGACTCAGACGGTGGCGCGTGAGACCCAGACGCATCTGCATGAAGCGCGATCGCCCCTCAGCTATTGACAAATGAAACATTCAATGATATATAAGCTTGAACTTATTAATATTTTAAGTATTTCACAATGTTTTTTTAAAAACAAGTGTTGACATAAAGTTTAATATATGATATTTTTTGAAAAAATAGCCTAATTATATAAAAACCGCAGATGACTACCCACCCAGCGGATGACCTCGCTAGCAAAATTTTAGAAAAAGAAAATAGCGACAGACAGGAAATCGCACTTTTATTAGATAATTATTTAGGAAAGGACGATCGCATTTTCGTCCAAAAAACCCAGATGGGAAACAGCGAAGCATACATCGGTTCAGTCACCCTAGAATGGTTAGACTCTCGCGTCCGTTTTGCCTCACAAATGCCGCTTTTCCGCCAAAAATTCGACCTCCAAACCAACAACATCGTCCGCGACGACGAAACCATTGACGAAATTATCCAGCGTCCCTTAGATTGGTCGCGGCAAGCCACCCTAACTCAATATTTAGCAGCCCGAAAATCGCACAAATTCCCCGCAGTTTTAGTAGTCGTCAGTCCCCCGTGGGTAGACAATCCTCTAGCCGAGGAATGGGATAAAAATGGCGTAGCAACTAAATCGGCTGCTGAATTTACATCCTTTGATAAAAACGAGAACTTAGGGCTTTTGAATGTCTCTCAAAAAGTCTCAATTTTTGCCTTAGACGGCCAGCATCGGCTGATGGGAGTTCAAGGTTTAATGAGTTTAATTAAAACCGGAATCCTGCAAAGATACAACAAAAATAAAAAACCTGTGGGCGCTGCAATTACTCTGGAAGATTTAGCAGAAGAGTATCAAATCGACCCCGAAACAGTGTACAAATTAGCTCACGAAAAAATCGGAATTGAGTTTATCCCGGCGGCGGTAGCGGGGGAAACGCGACAGCAAGCACAACGGCGCGTGCGATCGATCTTTGTGCACGTTAACCTAATGGCGGTAACGCTAAGTCAGGGTCAGCTAGCATTATTGAACGAGGACAACGGATTTGCGATCGCAGCCCGAAAAATTGCCGTCACCCATCCCTTATTAAAAGAACAAGATGACAGAAACCCCCGCGTCAATTGGGACAGCGCCACAGTTGCAGCAAAATCAACTGTCTTAACCACATTGCAAGCGCTGCAAGATATGTCCGAACGGTATTTAGAATACAAATTCCCCCATTGGAAGCCGGAACGAAAAGGTTTAATTCCCATGCGTCCCGAAGATGAAGAACTCAAAGAGGGAATTGAAGAGTTTAAAAAATTGTTCGATCATTTAGCAACTTTACCCAGCTATCAAAGAATTGAAAGCGGCGAAGAAACGACTGAATTGCGCCGATTTAGTTTTGAAAAGCCAGGGGGCGAGGGAAATATTTTATTCCGTCCAGTCGGTCAAATTGCTTTAGCTAATGCTTTGGGAATTCTAGTATTTAGAAAGAAACTTTCCCTGAAAGCTATTTTCGACAAACTCCGCAGGTACGATGTCGATGAAGGATTTAGCCACATGGACAATCCAGAGTCTGCGTGGTACGGGATTTTGTACGATCCGAACAAAAAGCGAGTGCTAGTTTCTGGAAAGGATTTAGCAACGAAGTTAATTGTATATTTGGTGGGGGGAATTCAGGACGATATGGATAGAGCTCATTTGCGGCAAGCGGTAGCGGAAGCGAGGACTTTTGAGGATAAAGCTATTAGTTTTAACGGCCGATTTGTGCAGCCGCAAGAGGTAGGATTGCCGCCGGTGCTTAGCTAAGTTTCTATGCTGATAGTGGCAGCAGTCAGGGATTGATATGTGGGGATTTTCAAGTGCGATCCCTAAATTTGGCTCCTAGTTAACGTTATTTCTTGATTATCATTGTTGCCGATTGCGGAAGCTATCGATAATGTCATTGATTTCTTCAACGGCGACCGTTTCTTGGTCAGATTTGGCATAGATGATGAGCAAGATGAAACAAGTGGTTGATGTGACTTGATAAATAATGCGATAGCCTCCACTTTTTCCTTTACTGATGTCGCTGTTTTTGGCTCTTACTTTGAATACGGTGTAGCCCGTACCGGAAATGCGATCGCCTGGACATTCGCCTGCTTGCAACTGCTGTAGGAGAGGTTGCAAGTCGGTTTGAATTTGGCGATAGCGTTTGGCGAGGGTTCGGAGTTGGCGCTTGAATTGATCTGCAAACAGAACCTGGATGCTGGGTGGTTCAGACATCAATACCATCCCAAAGTTCTGCGATCGGGTGAACTTTACCGTCTTCTACTTCCTGAAGCGCAATCCGAAGACTGTTGAGGATATCTTCTTTAGATAGCTCTTCTTCATCTTCTTGAAACAGTTGGCGCAGCGATTCTAAAATCAGGGTTTCAATGGGCAGGTTGAGTTGGCTAGCTTTCTCAAGAAGTTGCTGTTCTAGGCGATCGGTAATGGTGAGGTTAATTTGCATGGGTGTGCCTATCAATTTTATTAGATTGCTAACTATTGCTATTTCTTGCAACTTCTAACTTTCGGCGAATTGCGGCTTGAACTTTCTCATCGAAATCAGGATCGCTGGGGCTTGCAATAATCCTCAGCGGATACTGATTGATTCTATCTAAATATGCCTGAAAAGCGGCTCGATTTCCACGATGTTTAAGAAAATACTGTTTCAATTCAGTATTCGACATAGCGTTATAGTTAACTTGGCTCATCAGCAAACTCCCCGTTGGGTAAAATTTGGAACTCAAGCTCTTCATCGTACCCAGCCAATATGTATACGTTACGAGTGCGATCGTCAACACAAATCAGATGTATAGGCTGAAGCATCGTGTAGTTGAAATACTCACCGGTCTTAAGACGCGGTGATTCTTGACGCTTCATCGGGTTCTGCTAACCGTTGCTAGTCTGACAATCCCTCAGCGCCCGTTTTGAGTCGTGGCGATTCCCCATCCCGACTTTTTGTATCATTCTTGAAGCATTTTGATCTCTATCCTGCTCAATACCACAACTCAAACAAAGCACTGAACGAACAGACAAATCAATCTTGCCCCATTTAAAGCCACAGTCCGCACAAACTTGGCTAGTAGGCTCCCACCTACTAATCACTTGAAACTCTCTCCCAAACTTTTCGGACTTAGCCTCACAGAGAGTTCTAAACTCCCTCCATCCTTGCTGACTAATTGCTCTTGAGAGTTTCCGGTTTTTCACCATACCTGATACGTTCAAATCTTCCAAAATGATCACTTGGTTTTCGTTGACCACTTTGGTTGACAATTTTTGCAGGAAATCTTTACGGGTATCGGCAATGCGGTTGTGCAACTTAGCAATACTGATTCGTGTTACGTTTCTCCTTTTAGAGTCTTTCGGCTGGCGGGCTAATTTACGTTGAAGTTTCCGAATTTTCCGATCTAACTTTTTGTAATTAGGACTTTCAGCACTCTCGCCATTACTCATCACTGCAAAAGTTTTTATTCCCAGATCGATTCCGATACTTGGATTTTTGGCCTCAGAATGAATGGGTTCAATTTCTACCACGAAACTAAGAAAATAACGATTTGCACAATCTTTGATTACTGTGACCGAACTAGGTTCAGATGGTAGCGTTCTTGACCATACTGGATGAACAACACCAATCTTGGCCAAATAAACACCGTTATTTTTTAGGGAAAAACCTCCAATTCTAAATCGTGCCGACTGACTATTAGTTCTTTTTTTGAATTTAGGATAACCCACTCTACGGCCTTTTTTCTTCCCTTTACAAGAGTCGAAAAAGTTCTTGAAAGCTGTCTCTAAATCCGCTACAGATTGCTGTAGGGGGATATTAGAGACTTCGCTTAACCAAGCTCTTTCTTCGGTCTTTTTCGCTTGGGTTATCACGATTTTTTGCAGGTCTGCCGAACTTGGCTTTTTTTCAGACTGTTTGCAGAGAGCTAGACTATCGTTCCAGACTTTTCTGACACACCCAAACAGCCGAGCCAAGCTCTGCTTCTGTTCTGTCGTCGGATAAAATCTGTACTTGAATCTCGCCTTCATGGTTATACTAAATATTGGTCTGTAAATTTGATTATATGTTGGTTTGCAAGTAATGACAACTGTTTATCGTCGTGAGCGCCACTCTGTTACAGAACTTAAAATACACTTGGTCTGCGTAACAAAATATCGTCGGTCTGTGTTTACTGGCGAAGGTCTTGATTTGATTGAAAAATCCTTTCGAGAGGTAGCCCAAAAAATGAACTTTCAAATGCTAGAGTTCAATGGCGAAGGCAACCATGTTCACGCGCTGATTGAGTATCCGCCGAAATTGTCTATTTCTCAAATCGTTAACGCATTAAAAGGCGTTTCTAGTCGTCGGTACGGACAGGCTGGATACGAAAAACCCCACAAAGAAGCATTGTGGAGTCCCAGTTATTTTGCTGTTTCCGTAGGAGGTGCGCCTTTAGAAGTTTTGAAAGAATATATCAGAAACCAAGAAAAGCCGTCCTAGAAGGACGGGGCTTGTATCCCATTTTTTTTGTCAGTTGATAACTGATGCGATATAAACTCTCTAGCTGGGCAGCAGTAGGCATTTGTCAATCACTCAACCTAATACTTATTTTAACATATAGCTCAAGGAAAGTTGTATATTTATATTATCAATTTTAGCAATTTTTGTCTATAAAACACTACTACCGCTCGATAGTAGACCAAAGTTTACCTCTCAATTTATATACATTATACCGCTTCCTTTAACAAAATAAGTTCGGCTCCTACAGGCAAATGATCTGACTCCGTTGCCTCCAAAACCGAACTAGATTTAGCGCCCCAATGCTTTGAATACCAAATATAATCAATCCGGCAAACGGGATAATTCAATCTCCAATTTAACCTTTTTACCAATAAGTTAAGTTCCCAACCGTGAGGCCAGGTAAAACCAAACCCAAATCCAGATTTTCGGAAAGAATCTTGCAAGACTTTCTTTACCCTGTAATAGTCTTGAGTTTCGTCTGTCATATTAAAATCGCCCGCGACAATGACTGGCAGAGTTTCTCGCTCAACTCGCTGCACTAAGTCTTGAATTTCAGGCGATCGTTTGCCATATATGTAAACAGGAAGTTTGAAAAAACGCAATTTTCTAGCTCTGGTCAACCACGGCCCGGTAGCTTGCATATTATAAATCACTACTTCTTGTTCGTTAAATTTAATAATTGCCCGCTGCTGCGTTTCTGGATGGCCGGCTAAGTGCAGTATTTCGCTGGAGACAATCGGATATTTACTGAGAATTCCTACAGGGGGATTGCCAATTTGATAGGGGTAGTCTGCTTTTAACCAGGTGAAAGCTCTTTCGGTATGTTTACTAACGATTTCTTGTAAAAATATAAGGTCGGGTTTTTGATTCTGAATCAGTTTAGCTAAACTTGGCGACTGAGTTTTATACCAATGGACGTTATGGGATAAAATTTTGATGCTGGGGTGCGAATCTGTGATGTTTATTGGTGTGGGAGAAAAGTATTTAATGTGCAGCCAACTTATTAGGATAATGCAGGCGATTGCCGAAATAATAGTGAACCATCTTTTTTTGATGATTGACAATCCGATGATGGGAAGCAGGAAAGTTGGGAATAAAATTAAGGGAATAAAAGTGGTAATTAAGGCAATAACTCCTATTCTATCCCAAAGGATTAGTTTGAGAATGAAATAGCAGATCATGAATACTGAGTAGCCGTAAGCGAAAAATTTGGCAGATTCCTTAAGCCCTTTCTTTACGATCTCTGCTAGTACATACTTCATTGGGCACCTATTAAAATAAGAACTTGCTTAAATCGAATTCTTCATTTGACCGATGTTGGTTGTCTCTTTCAGAAATCAAAACCAACAACAGGCGATCGGTATAATCCGCCGCACCCCGCAACTCTTCTCGCAATATTTCCAGTCCACCATTAGCATATTCTTCAAAAATTTGCAAGCGTTCTGCTTCCAATTTTTCGTCGAGATGGGAGAGAATTTGAGGATTTTTGGTTTCGGCGATCGCAATTAACTTAATCGCCATATCGTAACCCCTGGATACAAAAATATCAACATCTATCGCCCCTGGTTCTCGTTTAGAAATTTCCCCCAAAGGCGATCGTTTTTTCCGCTGCTTTCCCAAGGATGCGGCGAAAGCGATGACATCGGCGTAAGTCTGGAAAGGGCCAGTGTGGTTATCCAATAAAGTTAATGATTTGACTAACTCCGCTTTATCTTTAGCAATTCTAATTTTGTTAGCAGCCATTGCCATAATATCTAGTTTCTAATTATAATACATCTCGCAAATATCCAACACTGGGCGCAGGGCCAATTCACAATGTCCGCAACAACATAATTTTTTGTGCAAAACCTCCTCTTGCTTCGCGCCGCTTCATTTGTTCCGCCAAAAGTCGATCGCCCGAAATGCCAAAACTCGCCATCACCGCATCTATCACCTCATACAAATCCGCCAATTCCGCCACCAAATCTTCCTCGTGGGCGGAAGCTGCTTCCCCCGCTTCTTCAATCAATTTCTGCAGCAAAGCTTGACGGTATTCTGCCTCCGACAAAATTACAAACTCGCATTCATTCCCGCTTTTACGAATAATTTCAGGAATGCGATCGCGAACCAACTTATGATACTGCTTTTCCACGTCAAACTCCCTTCAACCTTGACTAAAAGTTTGAATCAACCAGCGATTAATTTCCCCATCATCTTGCGTCAGACTCCGGTTCAAAGCTTCCTCAACTAACCGGATTTCCAGCCCCGGTAAAACCCGCGACTCTTGAATTCTCCCGCTACCTCCGCCATTTATCGCAAACGCAAAAACCTCCCGCGTGTTTGCACGTTCAACCCAATATTCACTAATTCCTGCATTTTCGTAAAGCAACCGCTTACTGCCTAAATCATCGTTAAAAGAAGATGCACCAATTTCTATTATCAAATTAGGCGGATCGTATAGATTTAAATCAACAGCAGAATTGCTATCATCAGGAGGCACTCTTAAATCTGAACCGATGTAGTAAGCTAAATCAGGTTGAAACTCGCCGATACCTGCTTTGCGAAAACTGGTGTTAGTAAACTGAACTACTCGGATATTTCTCAATGTTGCAAACAGAATAACTACACAGGCCATAATTGAATTTTGACGCCCGTGCAATGGCCCTACTGGTGACATTTCTATCCTCATGTGTTCTTGATAGTAATAAAACTTGCCCTTTTCCCATGCTGAATCCTCAGCAAAATTTAGAAACTCTTCCCACGTCGCCTTCACCCAAATATCCGTTTCCAAAACCTGCGTAATTGCCGAATTAGAAGCCATAATCCACCTCTACAATTTCCGTATATTCAAATTCATTTGGACTGCGCCTAACTAAAGGATAGCGCGTCCCGCCAAGTTCGATCGCATCTTCTTCACAATCAGCTTTCGGAGAATTGTACACCAGCACGTATTCCCTGCCAGTGCAGCTTTCCATCTCTTGAGCAACTTCTCCGCGCCACTGAGTTTTTGTTACCAAAACTACTAATTGATTCGCCAACTTCGGCAGCTTATTGGCGATTTGCTTGCGATAAATCTCGTCCAAACTGCCAAAAGGAGAATCCATTACAATTGGAAACGTACTGCTATCCGGGCCCATCAAAGTATTCTTTTGACTCCACTCCCGCACGCCCTCAATAATTCCCCCGATAAACGATAAACTGAGAATTTGATTTTCTCCTGTAGAAGCGGCAACCAAAGATTCTTGTCCCGACGTATTTTCTACTAGCGTCAGTTCGTATTTATCGCTCAGTTTTGGGATATAAGGAGTAAAAGAAATTTGACTAAAAATATCTTGCACCCGCTTTTCCAACTGAGAACAAAACTGTTTTTCTAAGCGATCTCGCACTTCAGTTAGGCGATCGATCGCATCCTGAGTCGCAGCAATCCGGCGCTGGGCTAATACTTGCCTTTGCTCATTCAGTTGCTGCTTATCGATTTGCTTGTCCAAAGCCGACACCTGCACATTCAAACTCTCAATCTGCTGCTGGTTAGAGCCTGTTTCCCGGTGCAAATCGCCAATTTTTGCCTCAATTTCATCCAAGCGCTTTTGCAAGCGGCTGACATCCTCGTCAGGAAAATTTCGCAGCTTGTTGTGAATATCGTCTAACTGATTTTCCACCCGAGAAAGTTCGGTTCTGTCGCGGCTGATATTGCCTTGGTGTCGGTCAATTTCCTCCCAAAAATCAGCCACTTGTTTATCAATTTCATTTACCCTATCGCTAATCCGAATAGTTGTTTCTTCCACATCGCCCACACCCGCCTTATCCATCCAACCGCTAACCTGTTGGCGAGACTCAGAACCCTCCACTAATTCCGCACCGCAGATACACCGCTGCTGCGCTAATAACTCTTCCAAAAACGGCCGCTGAATCCCCGAAAGCAACGAGCCGCCTTCCCGCAAACCTTCAACAATTACTTTAAATTCAGCCGCAGCCTCTGACAGAAATACCCCATAACCCCGCATAGAGATTGAGCGTTTGAGAGCATCTGTAGCCTGTACAATTTGTTGCTTCAATAAACTTTTCTGCATTTCCAATTCGTCTCGCAACTTTTGTAAATCCGCAGCACCGCTAAGTTCCAATAAGTTACCATTAACTGCTTTTTTTAACTCCCCTTGGTTGACCAATTCCTGCTCGATTTCTACTTGTCTGCTCGAAAGTTGCTCAGCTTCTTGCTCAATTTTTTGCTTGTCTTTTAAAAGTTTCTTCGTTTCAGCATTCCCAATTATATTTAAATCTGTCTCTAGAGATTTTTTTGCTTCTAGTAAATGCCGGAGCGATCTATTCAACACTTCAACTCCCAGCAACTCCTTAGTAGCTTCCGCAATTTCTGCCTTCTTGTCATAGCGGACAATTTGCTCGATTCGCTCCCCATCAAAAAAGAAATATTTATGTAAACTTTCCGGCAAAATCCGCCCGATAATATCATCGGGATGCTGATCCGGCTTCAGCCACAGACCGTTATCTTTTGCTACATTCAGAAACAATTCAGCCTTACCATGTTCTACAGTATTTTCACTTTTATAAGCACGACAAATGCGTCTTGCTTGATAGCGCGTGCTGTCATGTTCAAACACAATTTCCGCCCAACAACCTACGGCTTTTCCCATTTCCGCCTCAGCCAAAGCGCGCTTGTTTACTAATTGTTCTTCTGCCGCAAAAGCCGCGCTAAATCTTCCGTAAAGTACCCACGTAAAGGCATTCATTAAGGCAGTTTTTCCGGCGCCATTATTCCCGTGAATTACTGTAATATTTTGCCCGCCCCAAGCTAGTTTAATTTCGGGACTTTTGCCGTAAAATTGACGAAAGTTGCATAGAGTAATTGAGATTAACTTCATACAATTGCTTCCTTAATGATTTTTAAAATGTCATCGTTAATGTGGCGAGGAGCTCTCATGTACAGTTTATCTTTTTCAATTTCCAATACCCGCTCAATAATTTGTCGGACTTCCGGTGGCGCGCTAGTAATTGGTTGCTGTACGTCGCTGAATTCCTGATGAGTTTGATAAGAAGAACGCTTTTCTGCTAAAATGCTTGTCGGTACGGCTGCGATCGCACTATCTTCATATCTAAATGCCATAATCAGATTTTCATGCAGATTTTCAGTCATTTTTTTTTCAAATATTAAAAGCTAGCAACTCAAACTACGATCGAATAATTCTCTATTCTCAAACATAAACCGAACCTTAATAAATGTCAAATGTCTAATAGCCCGTAACGCCTCTGAATTTGCAGCAATTTCACTCTAGCTTCCCCAGCATTGTCAGCTAAATCGGCAAATTCCAAGAACCGTTTCAACTCTTTTCGTAGCAAATTGCGCTCGACTTCTAAGGTTTCCCGACCCAAATCGGGAGGCAAAACTATCATGTCAAATAAAGTTGCCCTTTCCTTCCCCGGATGCGGCCGCAAAATGCGTCCCCGGCGCTGAATAAACTGGCGCGGATTGCTACTGCTTGCTAAAATTACAGCATTGCGAATTGCTGGAATATCAACGCCTTCATCCAAACAGCGAATCGCTACCAAACCTTGCAATTCTCCACTCTCAAATTGTCGGCGCAATCGTTCTCTTTCTGCTAAAGGAGTTGCCGCAGTATAAGTGTTAACTCGGTAGCCTAATTCTGAACCCAATAACTTCGCGGTTTCTGTTAGTTGGCGGTTGTTATTTCGGCGCGCCCCTCCTTCGATCGCACCGTCGCCGCAGTAAAATAAAGTGTGGGCTGTGTCGAGACGGTGAATCATTAATTCTCGCAAAGCTACTAATTTATTAGCCGCTGCCCCAATCAACCGAGCTCGCTGCATTAATAAAGTCGTTAAAGCATCGTTTTCTTCTACTTTTTCATCGCCCCAAAGCGCCCAGCCAATTTTTTGAGTTAAGCGGGAATATTTGCGGGTTTCGGCTTCGGTCAATTCTACTAAAATCGGATAGTATAAATAATGTACTAATGCTTTTTGGCGGATGGCATCTGCTAAGGTGAGTTCCGGCTGCAAAACTGGGCCGAAATAATCTAAAATAGCTTCTGTTCCCTGTTCGTCGAAATGCCTTTCTGGGGTGGCGGAAAGGGCGAGTCGCAGTCCAATATTGCGCGGCAAACTTTCTCCTAAACGGGGGGCGCCTAAGTTGTGAACTTCGTCTCCAATAATCAGGGTTTTTTCTGGGAAATAGCGCAGTTGCGATCGCAAACTATCTCCCATTAAGGTAGCATTAGTAGTGATGATTGTGAGAAATAGCCGATCGCCCGATCGCACTTCATACAAACCCGCAGCCAGCTTGTTTTGCCAACTACGGGCGCTATCAAAAGCCAAAATAGGTTTTAAACCAAATTTCTCGGATTCGCGCGCCCACTGATTAACCAGGTGGCAGTAAGGGCAAATTACGAGCAGGACTTGTAGGTTAATTTTATTGTATAATTCAGTGGCGATCGCCAGCGCAGTAATCGTCTTGCCGCTACCCGTCGCCATCTTCAGCGTACCGCGTCCCTGATTCGCAAACCAATTAGCAACCGCCACTCGCTGATACTCTCGCAATTGCAGCGATGGCGGCATTTTCGGAAATCCAAATTGCGAATTATTAGCCGTTGAGCGATTCACCTTTAAATGCCGTTAGATGCAAAATTCCCTATACTCAACTGTAACTCACGGGCGATCGAAACTTAACAGCCCAAACAAATCCGCCGCCGACAGTTGCAAACCTGACAGCACATCGAGCACAGGTAAAATATCCTGATTCTCTTTAGCCTCTGGTTGCTGCTGCGGTTTAAAAACAAGAACTAATTTTTCTGCCGGGTCAATCAACCAACCCAGTTTAGCATTGTGATTTAAGCAAAACAAAATATTATTAATGACCCGAGTTGGATTTTGATCCGGCGATAAAATCTCAATTGTCCAATCCGGTACAATTTCAAACCTATTTGCAATTTCTCCGTCAGCATCTAGAGGAATGCGATCCCACTCGAACACTGCTATGTCTGGAACAAGAGAACGTCCCCCAAAAGTGCAGCGCAATTCTGGAAACGCATAAGCTAACTTCTGCGGTTTGCCAACTCGATTAATAACAGATGGAAACTCGAATTGTAACGTGCTGTGTTTTCCTTGTGGCATAGCTTTTTGATAAATTTGACCATCAACATACTCGCTAGCAGGCTTAGTCTCTGGCAATAGCAGAAACTCTTCCAGAGAAATCTTTGACGGAGACTGAATTGACGTTACCATAAGCCATTAAACCCTCAACAACTCAACTGGGCCATTAAAAATCTGCATCGCCGTCTGTTTCCCAATCCGCACAACTTTCCGATTCCACACCAGTAGGGTGCATCGCACAAACCAACAAATTTCCCCCGTAAACTTGACCGTGATAGTTGCGACAACCGCGACAAGCCGGCTGTTGCGTCGGCGAAGGGTCTACATAAGTCACCATCGACAAATCTATCTCATCAAATTGCGGGTCGAAGTCGCGGCAAATTTCAATTATCGGTTCGATAAATTCATTCAATAAACCGTCAAATTCATTGAAATAACCGTCAATGTCGTTAATCAGATTATTTTGTACTTGTTCTGTAAACTCTTCCGACATTTTTGCCAAAACGTCCAGCATTTCGACAAACTCTTCGCCCACTTCGCTGAAAAAATGCTCTACTTCAGAAACAGCATTTTCCATTACTCCAAAAAAATCTTTAGACCAATCTTCCATGTATTTGACAGTTGGCTATTACAAAATATTTTACCGACAGGTGCAGCCAGCCTCATGTGAAGTGCTTGCACCTACTTTCAATTCTATTACCTATTGCCGGATATCCGGTCAAGTTTAACAGAGCAGATATTCAAAAAGGGAACTCAAGATTATTATCCTGAGTTCCCTTCCTGCTTTGCTGAGCGAGCTTTTTCCTGCTTAATCCCGCTTCAGCCGCCGCAATTCCTCTTGTAAATTCTGCACTTGTTCGCGGAGCTTGTCTACGCCGCCTGTCTCTTTAGCATCTTTTGCCGAGACATCTTCTTCCTCAGAAACAATTTCAATCCGCCGAGGTTCAGCGGGTTTTTCGTTTCCAGCCGAGGCTACGGGGGGCTGCTGCTGAGCCTGTTGCACCATATCATCAACAAAGCGACGAGCTTCTTCCGTGGACATCTCGCCCCGCTTCACCAATTCGTCTGCCAGCTTTTGGGCTTCAGTGCGTAATTCAGTTAACTTGCTGCCAGCTTTTTCACCAGCATAGGAAGCTAGCCCGACACCAAGGTAAACTGCTTTTTGTAAAATATCTCCGAAACCAGGCATAGGAGCTACACCTCATAAAACTGGGTGAACCGGAGACCACGCCTATTACAAGCATCCCGTGTTGCTGCTACCTTCCGGTCCTGACAAGATTTGGGCGTTGGAATCGCGTGGGTCCAGTTCATTTATGAGTATAACACAGTTATTTATTCTTCAACCACACACCAGTGATAAATTTCATAAATAACGCAACCGTTCTTCACCAGCGGGTCTTCAGCGACGATCGCCCTCGCCTCATCCATCGAACCCGCCTCAAACAGCAACATACCGCCGCCCCGCCGCCCCCAGTAGCCAGTTTTCGCTCGGTGTCCTTTAGAAATCAACTCTCGGACATAAGCTCTGTGAGCTGGCACGTATTGGTCAAAGACAGGCTTTTCGACAATTCCTTGCTCAATTTTGACAAACCAAGGCATTTTAAATTTTAGATTTTAGATTTTGGATTTTGGATTGTAGATTGGGAATGGAGTTTTTGGTACAAGCCTTGAGTAAATACTCGATTTTCCATACTCCGCCATTTCTTCCTCACTGCGATGTTATCCCATGAACCCGTCAAAACAGCGATTTTTTATTGCCCTAGTGCCGCCTCCCGATATTGAACAACACATTACTGAGATTAAACTATATTTTGCGGAACATTACAACAGCCGCGGTGCTTTGAATTCCCCGCCGCACATCACGCTGCAACCTCCTTTTCACTCGTTAGCGGAGGATGTTCCCAAATTAGAGGAAAGTTTGAACCAGTTTTCTGCAAATCGGCGGCCCATTCCCGTTACTCTATCTGGTTTTGCTGCTTTCACGCCCCGCGTCATTTACGCTGATGTTTTCAAATCGCCCGAATTGCTGGAGATTCACTCATCTTTGATGAGTTATTTGGAGGCAAATTTGGGAATTGTCGATCGAGTTTCTCAAAGTCGCCCATTTGTACCGCACATGACAGTAGCATTTCGCGATTTAACTAAGGAGAATTTTCAAACAGCTTGGTTGGAATTTGCAGGGCGATCGCTCCACTTTGAGTTTACCGCTTCGGCGTTAACTTTACTGCTTCACGACGGCAGCCGGTGGAACATCAGCAATCAATTCCCGCTTTCCGCCTAAACTCTCTCCCTTCTCTTTCTTTGCGTCTTCGCGGTTCGTTTTCCCAAAATTTTTTATTATAGGTTTGTAATAAGGACTTTAGTCATCACTACAAACCTGTTTAAACTCAGATGTTGCACCATTGTCAAGAACGGGCAAGATGCCCGTTCCACAAAGAATGAGTTTTCTTGTGGAACAGGCCGAAAAGCCTGTTCCTAAACGGGCAAGATGCCCGTTCCACAAAGAATGAGTTTTCTTGTGGAACAGGCCGAAAAGCCTGTTCCTAAACAAGTAATTGAAAATGGTGCAAGATGTGAGTTTAAACTCACTCGTCAAAATAGGCTACCTATTAATCTTATTCGGAGTTGCAAGTGCCACAGTTCCATAAACCGAAATTCCCGATTGTTCCAAAATTTTAATTGCCGACTTAACCGTAGTACCGCTAGTGTAAATATCATCAACTAACAGCACTCGATCGCGCGGGAGGCGACGACGGAAATCTTTCCCCAAACCTAAAGCATTTTTCATTTCCGCTTGGCGCTGCTGCGGCGTCAGAGCGAATAAAGCCTGAGTATTTTTCACCCGATCCAAACCGTGCCGCTGCAAAGGCAAACCAGTCAGATCGCAAAAACTTTCAGCCAAAAGTTCCGCCTGGTTAAAACCGCGCTGCTTGAGCTTTTCTTTGTGCAGGGGAATCGGTACAACAGTTAAATTGTCTATAGCTAATTCGGGAAAACTCAGCCAAGCTTCCGCCAGCCAGCCGCCGAGAGGTTTGGCTAATTGCGGATTGCCGTCATATTTCAAAGCTGCGATCGCCCGTTTGAGAGCCCCGCCATACTCACCCCACACAAAAACACGCTGCTGTGAATGCCAAAATCGACCCGGATCGCTTAATTGACATTGCTGAAGCTGCTTGTCACAGTAGGGACAAAACTCTCCGGCGGCCGGTCGCTGACAAAGAGGACAGTTAGACTTAAGAAATAGATTGAGAAAAGATTTGACTAATCCCGTCCATTGTCGCTTGTTCATCCTAAAATTGTCGTAAGTGATTAATGGGAAAAACTATCAAATTCAATCTGTTTCCACGGACAGGCTCGCAGCGTGAAAAACCTCTACTGGTTAGACAAAATTCAACCTTCAGACAGAGATGCAGTGGGAGAAAAAGCATTTTACTTGAGCTGTTTGCTCCAGAAAAATCATCCCGTTGTACCGGGTTTTGTCGTGCCGGCTACTACATTCTGGCAGTTTTTAGAGTCGATCGACTGCCTAGAACCGCTGTTTGCTGACTGGCCACACTCTTCCCTGCACTTGAATGTCGATGAACCCAGACAACTGCAATCGATCGCCCGCAGCATCCGCCACCAAATCCTCACCGGCAAACTGCCCGATTCACTGCTCTCCACCCTAGAGTCTGCTGTTTCTCAACTCAACTCACAGTCAAACTTAAACTCCACAGCCTTAATTTTTCGCCCTTCCCTGACTTCCTGGAACCCGAAAACAGTCGGCATTCTGGCATCTCAGGCAGTACGGGCAGAACCCGAAGCCATTGGGGACGGACTCAAACGAGCTTGGGCAGAAATGTTCAGAGCCCGAAGTCTATTTTACTGGCAGCGGTGCGGCCTGCGGGTACAGCAAATCAATCCCGCAGTTTTGGTGCAGCCACTTCAAGAAGCCATCGCCGCGGGCGAGGTAAAAATAAAGGCGGGTGCACAGTGGGAAATCCAAGCCACCAGCGGTTTGGGATTGTCCCTCGCAAGGGGAGAAACCATCCCCGATTACTATCAAGTGCAGCCAGAAACAAGCGCGGTTAAATTCCAGCGGATCGGTTACAAAACATTAGCCTACAATCTCAAAGTCGGCGATGGTGAACCGAAAAAAAAACTGCTACTGGGCAAGTTTGCTGCTTTCCCAATTCCCGATTCTCCATTTATAATTCCTGATTTTGCGGATTGTTGTGTGCAAGTTTTAGCGCTGGGAGAAGAAGCACAAACACAATACGTTTTAGAGGAATCGCAACTACAAGAAATCATTGAATTGAGTAAAAAAGCGATCGCCGAATTTGACTCAGATTTAATTTTGGAGTGGACGCTAAACCAGACAGAAAACAGCGGCGAACTGCAGTTTTATTTCACTCAAGTTCGTCTTGTCAAAGCGGAAAAAGTCGCGCCACTAGAGGAAAATTCGAGATCCCTCCGGCAGCCAAACTCGATCGCAAGAGCCCGAACTCCTGCCATACTCAGAGGTGTGGCAGCAGCATCAGGAAAAGCCGAAGCAATTGCCCAAGTTATGACTAATTCCCACCCAGAAAACGCCGAATTCTTAGCCGGAGGCATTTTAGTAGCCCGGACAATCGATCCGAATTGGCTGCCTTGGCTGAAGGTTGCTGCTGGGGTGGTTGCCGAACAAGGAGGTATGACAGGCCACGGCGCCATTTTAGCAAGAGAATTGGGGATTCCCGCCGTTGTGGGAGTGACCGGGGCCACGCGGGTGATCGCCTCGGGCGATTCGGTTTTGGTAGACGGCGATACCGGAGAAGTTTTTGCCCTCGCCCAACCCGATGGGATCGAGATAGCAGACAGCCGCCGACTTCTGGACACAGCAAAAAAGGCAGATACATACAGTACAGCGGCCAAAATGTCAATAGCCAAGCACCAATCTTCTACCTCCGATCGATCGTCCAATTCCGAGCCTAAATCTCGACAATCTGAGTCTACTCAATATGTTTGGGGCCCACCAACGGCGACTCAACTGCTAGTTAATGTCAGCCAAACAAGTTCGATTGACCGCCTCAAAAATCTGCCAATAGACGGCATCGGATTGCTGCGATCGGAATTAATGGCATTAGAAGCTTTGGACTGTGAAAACCCCAAAGTTTGGCTACAAGACGGCCGCCAATCGGAATTTGTCGATCGCATGGCGGATTGCCTCAGCTTATTTGCTGCTGCCGTTTCCCCGCAGCCAATATTTTATCGCTCTCTCGATTTACGCGAGTCAGGCGACCACGGCAGTTTCAGTTATACCTTTGAACCGGAATTATTTGATTGGGAACTCTGCGTACTTCAAAAAGTCTGCGAGTCAGGTCATACAAATGTTAATTTAATTTTGCCTTTCGTGCGATCGGTTGAGGAGTTTATCTACTGCCGCCAGCGCTTAGAAACTGTTTGGAAAAACCGCTCGCCCGAATTTCAACTGTGGATTATGGCGGAAGTTCCTTCGGTGTTATTTTTATTACCAGATTACGTAAAAGCCGGGGTTCAAGGAATTTCCATCGGCACCAACGATTTAACCCAATTTCTGTTAGGCATTCACCGCAACTCCGACCAGGTAGCAGGTGCATTTAACGGGCGCGAGCGAGCAGTGATGAGGGCGATCGAACAATTAATCAAACAAGCCAGGGCTGTCGGCATTCCTTGCTCGATCTGTGGCGACGCTCCCGCATTGTATCCCGATACAGTTGAATCCTTCGTGCGGTGGGGAATTTCGTCTATTTCGGTCAATGTCGATGCAGCAGAACAAACTAGCAGGGCGATCGTCCGCGCCGAACAGCGCCTGCTGCTAGAAGCCGCTCGATCGATAATTAACAATTAACCACTCCCGCACCCACTTTACCTCAGAAATCCGGTTTCTACTCTAAATCATAGCTTTGGCAAGCAGCCACCCCCTCAGAAATCGGCTTTCTAAACAACCCGTGCATCCACGGATATTAACCACTACAGAAGCCCGGTTTCTAATTATATAGCAACCGCCCAGACAGTGAGGACATTTTTAATTGGTGAAACATGAGCCCAAGATTGCTTCTTCCTTCTTTTTCCTTCCGCTATCAAAAGATCAGATTTTAAAGCTATGCTAGAAATATCAGCAACACTTGAATCGGAGGTACAAACAGTGAAATCAAAAATTATTGCAACCGCAGCAATACTTGCCGCTCTCGGCTTTCTGCATCCCCATCCAGCATTATCTCAACCTGCAACTGACGGCGGGACAAAACCCGGATTCTGGCAACCTCAAGCGCAGGTTGACAATACTCGCAACATTACCCTCAGACTGTTAAATGAAACGGGATTGAACCTAGAATACGGTGAATCAGGTGGCAGCTTGTCATCCTTGCCAGTCGGAGCCAGCAGAAACATCAGTGTTCGCCTCAGCAATCGTACCGGCGACATTGCCAATATTCCGATTAATGCCACAACAGCAACCACAACTTTGAAATACGACTATAACGTTGACTCGCAGACAAACATTTTGACGATTCGCATCACCAGAGCAGACGGCCGCACTAGGCAAGACCGGTCAGTTTATATTGATGAAAAAGGGCGAGTTTACTCTTTTTAAGATTAACGCTCATCAACCCGGTTTCTCCTGACAAATTTTGCTTTTAGCAGCCCGGTATCGCCCAAGAAATCGGGTTTCTAGACTAGCGTGCCTAAATTCTGTCTTGCTCAAAAAGTTATGAATCAAGTGCAGCCCACAAAGAATCGATGTTTTTGTGCAGCGGATTTGACATTTCATCCCCAAAATCAACTGCTGGTAGCAATTCGGCGCTACTGGCGCACTGGTGCATCAGGTGGGTTCCGAGAGGATGTCAACCGCCGCATCCCAGACTAATATCCGTCGTTTCTATTGATACCTGCGCCTCGATTTCCCTCTTCTTTCGGTTTAGCTTTGTTCACTCGCAAGGGGCGCCCCATCCACTCTGCACCGTCTAATTCGGCAATTGCAGCGTCTTCTTGGGCATCCTCCATCATCTCAACAAATGCAAAACCGCGCATCCGACCGGTTTCCCTGTCGGTAGGCAAGACAACTCGCTTGACTGTGCCGTATTCTGCAAATACTGCTTTCAGGTCTTCTTCGGTGGCGCGGTAAGACAGATTTCCAATGTAGATAGTCATGTCGATCGAACTGAACTTGTTGTGCTATACATAATAACCTGTTAATTTAACTGTCAAGTGCTATCTAGCATACAACTGGGCGATCGACTCTGACTAAAAGGGTTTGCCGCACTCACCGAAAGCATCCAGGATACAAGCCCCCTGATTTATGCGTGGATAAATAAAAAACCTGTATCCGAGAAACTTGCCCCCCGAATTTATCTCGCGCAAGTCAATGCTTCAATTCTAAAATCTAAAATCTAAAATCTAAAATCGATTGACCAACCCTTGGTACTGGCTGCAATAGTTAGCTTAATCAAAACTCATCTCCTCACTCGCCCTGCGAATGAGTGAGGATATGAGTTTTGGGGCGACGAGGAATCCCACCCCTGAACAATACTTGATTTTAATCTGATCGCTGATTGGTGGGCGACGAATCACCAAGCATCTTCGGAAACATAGCGACTAACAAGGTATAATATATTAGGTTGCTCTGGGCCACGAGCGTTGATATAGCGGTTGTCAACTTTCGTGAGGTACTTGGCAATTAATTACCAATTCCCCACTTCTGCCCTTCTTTCATCTAAAATTCAAATCTATACCTCACTCACTTGAGAATTACTATACACATCTAGACAGCCCTTTGAGGAAACCTACTTCACATCTCCCCAACCCTTGCCTAAACGGGGAGATGTCACTTTCAATCCTTGGGCAAAATTTGGAATTGCCAAGTGGAAATGAGGAATTGGGAACATTTTCTCTCCATCTCCTTCATCCCCAGTTTAGGATATTACTTTCTTTTCTCAATTAAACTAAGGATTTGAGATTTAAAGCCGCTTTGTTAAGTGTTTGAGTGCCAATTCGACTTTGGGTAATACCGCTGGCTGTTTCCGCTGCTCCTTTATTCAGAACATTCATCGCATCTACCACTTGCTCAATAGCGATCGCCTGCTGTTTGGTATTAAGATAAATTTGCTGACTGCTGACAACAACACTGTTAATAGCATTAGCAACATTGTTAAAATTATCCGCCGTACCTTCAGTCAATTTCAGGCTATTATCTAAAGTTTTCTTGCCCTCATCTGTTACCATCACTGTTTTATTAATGGAATTCTTAATACCGTTTATCAAATCACTAATCTGATCCGACGATTTTTTGCTTTGATCTGCCAGTCTGCGAATTTCCGTCGCCACCACCCCAAACCCCTTTCCTTGTTCTCCCGTGCGTACTGCTTCCACTGTAGCGTTAATCGCCAGCATATTAGTTTGACTAGCCAAATCGCTGACTAAATTGGTAATATTAGCAATCTGATTGGTTTGCTGGCTCAAGTTTAAAACTTGAGCGGCAATTGCTCCGACTTTTTCCGTCAAACTCAACATTCCCTGCTGGGTTTTATGCACCACTTTACTGCCTTCGGCAGCCATATTTAAGACATTACTGGCATTTTCAAGGGCTGATTCGGCTTGCATAGCTGATTGCCTCGATGATGCGCCCAATTCATCCATTGTGGTGGTTGTTTGATTAACAGAAGCAGCTTGTTGTACAGCAATACGTTCCTGTTGCTCAATTGTAGCCGCTATCTCGGTAGAAGAACTGACAATCATATTAATAATACCTTTGAGCGCTCGATCTAAAGGTTTGGCGATCGCTATGCTTAAAGATATGCCTAAAATAATCGCTATTAGCGGCCCCAATGTCATGCCCAATACTACAGCTATTTGAGTTTTTTTACGATCGTTTTCTGCGCTTTTATAAGCTTCGTCTGCTTCCTTTCGGTTGGATTCAGCTACTGCTAAAGTGGCTTGTTCAGATTTGATAAATCTAACACGAATCACCTTAGCTTGCTGACTAAGTTTATTCAAAAGGTTAGTAGCTGTGTTTGCTCTTGCCATTTCCGGCGAATTACTTTTACCCTGCTTAAGTAGTTCAATCTGCAAAGCCAAAGGATTGAAAATTCCCAGTGTTTCAAATTCTTTATTAATTAGCAGGAGTTCTTGAGCTTCCTGCTGCCACTCCTCCCAATACTTAAGCATTTGTTGATATAGTGCGTCTTCATCTGAGGTACGAGGAAGCACTTCGTATGCTTTAAAGCCATTTTGAATCTGCTGCCAAGCCTTGTCCATTCTGTTTAAAGCATCTTGCCTTTCTGCTTGACTGAGTGCGGGATGAATTAGCGCTCTTTCGGATGACTCAATTTGGGTTTGTCCCTCGTTAATTTTCAATAATGCTTCAATACTCGGTAATTTATTTTTACCGAGAGTCTCTATGTGTTGACTGAGATTGGATGTTGAACTCCATCCTACCCAGGCTACTAAAAATACTAAAAGTCCCATCGTCAGAAAGGCACTGATTAGTCTGGTTTGTAAATTCATTTTTCTCAACATACTATTTCTGCTTACTTCTACTACAGTTATCCTCGCTGCAATTATGGACATATCTTGTATATTATAGCTTCTATCAGGTAGATGAATTACCTATTAAAAGTTTACATTTGAGTTTTTGCCTGTTAAAAGTAGTAATGAATTGATGAGTAAGCTGTTCGGCATTTAAAAGACGATAGTAGGGTGGGTCATTACAGAAATGTTTCCCGCATAAGCGCGTAAGTGTTAACTCCTGACCACGAATTTCAAAGGTGGTACCCGCCACGTGATTTATCTGTGGAATCAATTGAAAGCATCTCAAATCGAAAATCCTCAAGAAAGAGCATTTATCCGGGGAGTCAATTCTTTAATCTCAAATCTCAAATCTCAAATCGATTGACGCACCATACAAGCCTCGTTACTGCTTTAAATGCTCCACAGCTTATAGCAATCCTCGCATCAGTTGTACAAATATGTAGGGGTAGTGCCTGTGCCTACCCCCCACGGATTGGGGCAACCGGGCGTGAGTTTTGCCCCTAGAACAATTACACAATTCACTTAGAATCGCTATAAGCTGTTGCGGCATTTAAATTATATGTCAAAAAACAATCAAACTCTTGTGGGGAGTAGGGTTGGGCTTCTAGCCCGCCCCTAATATATAATTTAAATGCGCGACAGCTTATAAGTTAATTTAATAAGGAAAATGATACAATTATATTTGAGGATTTTATGATCAGGTAACTTACCGAGATTATGGAAAAATGCTTTGGGAGTGATGGAGAATAATCATAGAAACAGACAAAATAATTAAATAAAGTAATCAATAAAAAGGGCGAAAGTAATATACTTGTCGCCCCCTTCGCCTGATTTATCATAAACCTGAAAAATTAGGATCAAAATTTAAAAATATTTTCAGTTTGATTAACAAAAAAAATATCAATAATTAGGAAATGCGATCGAGTTTGCATTTCGTCAACTTTCTCAGCAAGATATTTGGAACTGGTTTACACACTGGTGTTATTGTACTTCATCTATCTGAAAAAGGCTATACGGGAATCGCTTGTGTCTGTGCAGACTTTCTAGCGGGGACTGAGAAATTCAGTCTAGCCAAATGTGGAAATCCAGTAAGGGAAAAACGCGAGAAGCCAAACTGTGAAGTTTGGAAGCCCACGCCATAACTGTAATCAGTTTGGCGTTGGGATGATGTTACTGCTTTTCCTTAGTCGATCGAGATTGACTGAGGCCCGCTGCTTTTACCGTTGGTGGGTTCGGCTGGGGGAGTAGTGTAGGAAGTTGAACCAGCTTGCTCGTCGATCCAGCTTTTAACGGGATCTTCGTGAAGGTTGAGTCGAAGCAGGCCAGATAAAAATCCGCCCGCGAAGGCGATCGGCTGTTCGATCAATTCTTTCGCCATTGGGATGAGTTCGTCGATGAACATTCAAGAGTCTCCTTGTGTTGCAGGGGTTCTACCTTAACTGTATCGTTTGTACTGCGATGCTGGCAGCGGGTTACAAAAAACCTTCCAGCGCTGAAGATGGGCGATCCTCTTCGAGGGCTTCGCTAACGGGCAATTTTTCGGCTAATGACTTACCGAAAAACTGGGTCTAAAGCCCCGTCCTTCGCTTGACGGCTTTTCCTCTTTAAGTTTATCAATCCAGCCCTCTATAAGTTGGGTCATTGTTTTTTCTTTCTGTTTGGCAATTCTCCGCAGCTTCTCTAGCCGACTCACGGCAATGCGAATACTTAATCTTTCTCTGGTCATTTAGCTACCCAATTGCCACCCTATTATGTTATCGTAGTAAGCATGAAAGCAAGATATCAGTACCGTTTCTATCCAACAAGCCCACAGCAGCAGAGCTTAGCTCAGTTGTTCGGTTGCGTTCGTGTTGTGTATAACGATGCTCTTGCAATCTGCAAACAATCTCAAAAGAAGCCTAAATCGGCCCAACTCCAAAAGATTGTTATCACTCAGGCAAAAAAGACTGAGGAAAGAGCTTGGTTAGGCGAAGTCTCTGCAATTCCATTGCAACAGTCAGTGGCAGACTTAGAAGCAGCATTCAAAAACTTTTTTGAGTCTTGCAAGAGCAAAAGAAAAGGACGCAAAGTCGGCTATCCTAAGTTCAAAAAGCGCACAAACAGCCAGTCTGCAAGGTTGACTCGCGGAGGTTTCTCAATCAAAGGAGATGGAGTTTATCTAGCCAAGATCGGTATTGTTAAACCAATCTGGTCGAGGGAGCTACCCTCCGAGTCCAGTTCGATCACGGTAATCAAAGACTGTGCGAACCGCTATTTACTCAGCTTTGTCGTAGAAATTCAACCCAATCGAGTTGATGCCAAGAACCAAAGTATCGGCATCGATTTGGGAATTAAAACTTTTGCGGTAATGAGTGATGGAACATCAGCCCAAAGTCCCAGTTACAAAAAGTTAGACCGAAAAATCCGCAAGCTGCAACGCAAGTTAGCCCGCCAGCCCAAAGACTCAAAGCGCCGGAACAAAACCCGCATTCAGATTGCCAAGCTCCACAATCAGATTGCTGAGACTCGCAAGGATTTTTTGCACAAACTATCTACCAAGGTTGTAAGTGAAAACCAAACCATTGTCTTGGAAGATTTAAACGTGTCTGGCATGGTCAAAAACCGCAAAATTGCTAGGGCAATTAGTCTACAGGGATGGAGAGAATTTCGGGTATTGTGCGAGGCTAAATCTGAAAAGTTTGGGCGTGAGTTCGTAATTATTAGTCGATGGGAACCTACAAGCCAAACTTGCTCTGATTGCGGATATAAATGGGGAAAAATTGATTTGTCTGTGCGTTCTATACTTTGCTTAAATTGCGGTACAGAACACGACCGAGATGAAAACGCTTCGGTAAATATAGAAAAAGTCGGCCTGGGGCATCGGCACGACTCTAAATGTAGTGCGACTCGTTTCTAGGTGAATCAATAACCTAGAGTCCTTACATCGCCTGGGTTTCAACCCTAAATAAAGTAAGGATAACTGTAGAGGGATGGAGGTGCAAGTCCTCCCCATTAAGGATGATGTGACGCCAAACCTACCCACACAGAGACTGATTATCAAAGTGAAGCTGGGAATAGGACGGGAAAAACAAGGGCTGTGATGCCTGGATACCCGTTAGGCAGGCTGACATGGACAACAAATGTGAATCTTCGGAAAAAGCATCCAAAGAGTACCGATGGAAACGAACATCGGATAATCACACAAAACCCGCACTGAAATTACGTTAACAAGTGCAATCCTGGGTTGTGGTGGGTGAAGTGAAGAGTCCTAAATCAGCAAATATCACTCTACGGAACGA
>NZ_JAUBPB010000158.1:0-1612 GCF_036700545.1 Microcoleus sp. SVA1B4 | reverse complement strand
TATCCTTTCTCTTCGCTGTGCTTATCTCAACGGTCAACTTTCAATTTGATGTATTTGCCAAAGTGAGATGCACCCGATGAGTGATGAGTTGATAGGTTTCATCCAGACAGTAGGGGTAGAAATTGTTGAAAAGCCAAACGACCCATTTTTTGGATATCTGGGAAGAGGAGATTTATACATTTGGGTTGCTATTAACAATAGAATTGCAGAATTAGAGGGGGAACCAAATGAATTTGAAATAATCAAACAAAAATTAGGTGGTGAACCACACACAGTTATCTTATTAGAAATGTCTAGAAGACCAGGTAATAAGCTCTTGGCTTATGAATTGGCTGCTTCATTGGCGAAACAATGGCCATGTGTAGTTGATAACTTATCGGGCTACGATCGACGTATTATTTCATCTGCAGAATTGTTCGCTCTGCTGGAAAGTGGCTGTGACTTTCAAGGATATTGATTTTTTAAAAAATCAGTAAGTGAGTATCTTGGAGGTCAAAATATGAACCCAATTCTCGAACAACAGCTTTGGAATGCAGGGAAAAATCTAGAAGCATATACCCAAGAAATCTGGCAGGAAATTATTAATGTAATCCTTGATGATTTTCAGGTTTTTATGGGACAGAGTTTTGACCGCGCTCCTGAAATCAACTTAAATATCAAATATCCACATTCCCCATCATTTAATCGATGGATATGGAGTGAAGAACAAGAAAATGCTCCTTTGTATCATACAGCATGGTCGGCTGTTATTGGCGGGGGTATGGTAGGAAATGAAAGTGGGGAAGATATTTTTCACGTTAGTGTTACTCTATTTTTGTTCGACATGAGTAGCAAAAAGCGTTTATGCTTAAAAACAGGTGAGAGCCTCCTTGAATTTGTTTTTGAAAAACAATCCGATAGTCATGGGTGTTGGCGTAGTTTGGGATGGTGTAAGGATGAATGGGGTGAGTGGGAGGATCTTGATTACGACACGGATTAACTTTAAATTTGCATCTCCCCCTCGCGCACAACTTCCTTTGAATTGATCGACCGGGGCGGGCTAGTCATTTTGTGCGCTCAAATCATTGTTGATAGTTTGAGCTGACTCGGGCGCTCGCACACCGGGCACAACTTCCTTTGAGTCGATCGCCTGTTTTTAGGTAATTTTTCTGTTTCCGGCGATCGGCCATTGATTCTGCGGGCGATCGAATTAACGGGATCTCGTCCTTGTTTATCCACCGCGCGATCGACCGGGTGGGCGATCGTACTTTTCTCAATTATCGGCGATCGTACTTTTTTAGATTGCGGGATCTCGCACTTTTCTAGATTAGGGGATCTCGTACTTTTTTAGATTAGGGGATCTCGTCTATTTCTAAATGGTGGGCGATCGACAATACGCCCTTGACAACAACATACTGATTGTAGCAGCAGCCGGTAACGAAGGGGATCTCGCATCCGCACTCGGACAAGCCTCCACAGAATTCGACAACATCATCACAGTGGGAGCATCCGAAAACAACAACCGCAGCGCCTATTCCAGCTACGGATTCGGCTTAGATATCCTAGCACCAACAAACACTCAAAAAACCGCAGAACAGTCAACAACCGAAACAAAACAAGGCACATCAATAGC
>NZ_JAUBPB010000049.1:0-49902 GCF_036700545.1 Microcoleus sp. SVA1B4 | reverse complement strand
GGGAACCTAGCACGACCTGCAAAAAAGTTTTTATAGGCAGTTGTGAGGTTGAGCGTTGTTGCTTGCAAAACTTGGCTGTAACATTCAGACAACCAAAGTGTTTCTTCGGCTTTCTTGAGTTTTGGTAAAAAGGCATTGAGTGCTGACTGACCAAGGCTTTTACCCGTTTCTTTGTAAGTCTCAATTGACTTATTTAGAGCATAGTTCCACCACCATCTGGCACAGCCAAAGTGCTGAGACAGTATGGCTTGTTGCTCTAATGTTGGATAAAGTCGAACCTTGATAGCAGTATGCAGCATCTCATTACCTCCTTACTGTATTATACACATTCCAGTAAAACAGCTACAAAGATAAAGATTTGGAGATTTCCGTACCTACAATCTCCCTGCCTTTCATCCCACCGCTAAACTGGGTACAGTTATAGCGGGGGACAACAGGAGCGAGGAGTTAAGTGGGATTCCCGCTCGTCGGGATAGCTGCGCTTCACGCAAATTTACCAACACCTGCCGATCGAAGCCTATGGCTGACATTAATCGATGCTACGAAATCCTCGAAATTGAGCCTGGAACTTCCTTAGAAGAAATTAAGCGCGCTTACAGGGATTTAGCGTTTGTGTGGCATCCCGATCGGTTTGCCCACAACGATCGCCTGCAACAAAAAGCTCACCAAAGATTAACAGAAATTAATGAAGCTTACCAGGAGTTGGTGTTGTTTCTGAGTCAGCCTGAATCGAGGTCGATCGAACAACAGTTTCAGCAGCCACCACCGCCTGCGCCGGAAAAACCCCTGAGAAGGCGTTCTGCAAAATCAGCCGCCAGGCCTGGTCAAGAGCGCCGTCAAACCCGCCCAAAAGCCGCCTCCAAAAAATTTCTAACTCAAAAAACCTCTTCAAGAAAGAAACGATTTACCACTCACAGTCGCCCAGGGTGGCGGGGCACAAAGCAACCAGGGCGAAGCGTTGCGAGGAAAGCAGGGCGATCTCAAAACTATCGAAAGCTTACTTCGAGAAGGAAAACAGAATTTTCCACTCAATACTCAAAACCACGAATCCCGCCGAGGGAAGTGCGCCCATCTCAACAGTATTCAAGCTTCCCTTGGTGGCCGCTGGCAATCGCCGTGGTGAGTTACGCTTTGACCGGTTGGATTTTGACGAAATCAGCCGCCCCGCTGTGGATGTGGGCTTTAATCTGCGGTGCAGATTGGCTGTGGGCCGCGATTTTGCTGGCGGAGGGTTCGCCAACGCCTAGAGTGTGGCTGGCGGCGTTAGTTTTGGCTGGGGCGGTGGGGGGGTCGATCGCTGGTTTTCAGGCGGGAGGAATGGTAACAGGGGCTGCTTGGGCCGCAGTTGGGGCTGGTTTGGGGGCGATCGCCAGTTCCGAGGCCGAGTATCGGGCTGTGGCTGTTGTGTTGGCTGTAGGGGGAGTGGTGGCAGTGGTGGGATTGATGGCGGGAACGGTTTCTGGGAATTGGGTTAAGGCGTTGGTGACTGCCGCGTGTTGGGCGATTGTCGGCTTGACGTGCGGGCTGGTGGCGGAAGTAGGTGTGCATTCTGGCGGCCCCGTCGGGCTCCGAGGTGCGATCGGGCTGGGGATTGGGGCGTGGGCGGGGGTTTTTGCTGGGGCGGGTTCGGGGGAGATCGTCGAAGCCTTGGCTATCGCCGGATCTAAGACTGTTTATGGGGCTTGGGCTGGGATCGGCATTATTGCGGGAGTTGTGGCGCGGATGGTAGCTGCAGAAAGGTTGATCCACACTGGCAGCGGGCTTTATACGGTTATCCTGTTGGTGGCTACTTCCGGTTTTGGGCTGTGGCTGGGAACTTGGTTGGGCGATCGATTTTTTTGAATTAGTTCAGTTGTCAGTTGTCAGTGGGCAGTTGTCAACAGTCAACAGTTAACAGTCAACAGTTAACAGTTAACTGTCATGAGGATTGCAACCGGAATTGATGTAAATCCCAGCACTTATCGCTTTTCAGCAGCGCTTCAAACTCAGCGCTTGGCAAAGCTGGGCTGAAAAGATGGCCTTGAATTTCGTCGCATTCGTACTCGCACAAAAAATCAAGTTCTTGCTTATTTTCTACCCCCTCAGCCACCACCGTCATGTTCATGCAGTGTGCCATTTGAATAATCGCTATTGTGATCGCTGCATTTTGGCGATCGTCTGCAAGATCGCGAATAAAACTCTTGTCAATTTTGATCACATCAAACGGAAAGCGTTTTGGATAACTCAAAGAAGAATATCCCGTCCCAAAATCATCAATTGCTATCCTAATCCCCTGCTCTTTCCACACCGTAAAAGCTTTAGCTGCTGCAATTTCGTCTTGCAAAACCAGACTTTCCGTCAGTTCTAATTCCAAACACTTGGGATCGAGAGCGGTTTCTGTTAATATCTCCCTGACTCTTTCCGTGAAATTTTTGCGCTCGAATTGACGGGCTGACACGTTAACTGCGACTCGCAGGGGCGGTAAACCTGCTATTTGCCATGTTTTAGTTTGCCTGCAAGCAGTCTCTAATACCCATTCACCCAACGGCGCAATCAAGCCCATCTCTTCAGCCATTGGAATAAATTCCCCCGGAGAAACTCGCCCCCGTTCTGGATGATTCCAGCGCACCAAAGCTTCAGCACCAATAATTTTACCTGTTTTAATTGCTATTTGCGGCTGATAGTATATCTCAAATTCTGAGCTTTTTAAAGCATGGCGCAGGGAAGTTTCTTGAAGAATTGTATTGATGAAATAATTAGCATTTATGGGATTATAAAAATGATAATTATTGCCGCCTTTCTGCTGAGATTGATACATTGCTATATAAGCATTTTTCAGCATTTCATCTCCGTCGGTGCCGCCTCCAGGATACAAGCATATCCCGATACTAGCAGTGACATAGACTTCGCAATCTTTGACAATCATAGATTGGGATACAATATCTAAAATGTTTTGAGCAATCTTAGCCACATCCTGTTTTTCGGCCACTGGTTTAAGAATCAGCGCGAATTCTGCCGCTTCCAAACGAGCAACAATATTAATGTTTTCCATGCAGTTAGTTAGCCGCTGGGCGATGGTGCAAAGCACTGAGTCGCCGATATCGTGTCCCCAGGTAGTGTTAATGCGGTTGATTTTATCTAAGCTAAGCGTGATAACTGGAACGACTCCTGACAATTCTTTTTGACCATCTAATACTCGACTTAACTTTTCTCGCAAAAATGAACGATTCGGCAGGTTGGTCAAGCTGTCATACTGATGTCGGTAGAGTGCCAGTTGAATAGTTGTATGCAAGTTTTTTTCTTCAAATGGCTTGACAATATAGCCAAACGGTTTTGTACTATTGACTCGTCGCAAAGTAGTTTCATCGGCATAGGCTGTCAGATAAACTACCGGGATTTGAAATCGCAAGCGAATTTCTTCCGCTGCTGTAATGCCGTCGATTTCTCCTTGGAGGTTAACATCCATTAAAACTAAATCCGGGCGCAACTTTGCGGCAGATTCAATCGCTTCTTCTCCCGAATAGACCATCCCAGTTATTCTATATCCTAGAGATATCAAACTGTCGGAAATGTCTTCCGCAATGATGCTCTCGTCTTCAACTATCAGAATTTTTTTGTTGGACACTAAATTTTCTCCTTAGAGTGCAATTTTGGCTGAGAAAAGGTTATTCTAAAAGTCGTGCCAGCAGTTTCTAACAGTTCTATTTCCCCCCGGATTTGCTTGACTAAAGACCCCACAAGTCGCAAACCCAACGTTCGGGCTGTGCGATAATCTAAGTCTTGAGGAAAACCAATTCCGTTGTCACTCACGGTTAGCACGCAAAATCTGTTATTATCTAAAGTGAAATCTATGTTAATTTTACCTTTAAGTTGTCCTTTAAAGGCATATTTGAGGGCGTTTGTCACAAGCTCGTTGATAATTAACCCGCAAGGAACTGCCGTATCAATATTGAGAGAACACGGCGCAATATTTGTTTGCAAGTTGACGCCTTCTGCATGATTTTCATAAGCTTGGAATAAATTGTGGGCGAGATTTTGGATGTATTCAGCAAAGTCAATGTTTGACAAGTCTTTGGATTGATACAATTGTTCGTGAACCAGGGCCATTGATCTGACTCGGTTTTGACTTTCTTTTAACATTTCACTAACGCGGCTGTCTTGAATGTAGCGAGACTGAAGTTTCAGCAGGCTAGAAATAACTTGGAGGTTGTTTTTGACGCGGTGGTGAATTTCTTGGAGAAGGACTTCTTTTTCGGCGAGGGAGGCTTTGATTTGATCCTCATCCCGTTTGCGGTCTGTAATGTCGCGTACTACAGCTTGGAGAAATTTTTGTCCGTTAATTTCCATTGCGTTTAACAGAACTTCTGCAGAAAATTCTGAACCGTCGAGTCGTTGGTGTACCCAGTCAAATCGACAGCTACCTATGAGCATTGCTATGTTCATTTTCTGTGCAGCTAAACTGGCTGAATCTTGTCCGTTAGGCTGAAATGGCGGGGAAAATTCCCTCGGATGCTTGCCGTAAAATTCTTGTTTGTTGCTACAGCCAAATATTTTTAAGGTGGCGGGGTTGCAGTCAAAAAACTCATGTTCGTCAAGCAACATTACTGCGTCGCTGGTGGCTTCATAAAGGCTGCGAAATTTGTGTTCTGATTCTTGCAACGAGCAGATCAATTGGTTTTTGAGAGCTTCCGCACGCTTGCGATCGGTAATGTCTATTCCTACAGAAACTGCTGCGGTTCCCTGATGATATTTCTGAGCTACTATCAAATAGTTGCGGACGAAACCGTTAATTTCTATTTCTATTTCTTGGCAGGTTTGCTGAGATGAACTGTTAAAAAAAATTCGGATCAGTTCTCCGAAAGTCGAGCCTTTGTCGAGAAAGTTGATTTCTTGACCGACAAAGCTTTCAGGAGACAGGTTGAATGAGGTTGCTAAGTGCTGGTTGACTCCGATATACCGCAAATCGGAACTGATCCAAGAAATCAGTCCGGGTACGGCATCCAAAACGGCGCGAAGTTGGTCTGTAGCTTCTTTGAGTGCTTCTTCCGATCGCTTGCGATCGCTAATATCTGTCGCCGTTCCGCACAAGCCTAAAATAGCGCCGTTTTCAGCTTGGTTGACGATGCTGTTGACGCGCAGGTGGACGGGGGTACCGTCTTTGCGAAGGTGTACTGTTTCGTAAGGAGAATTAGCGCTTTGTGGCTGAATTTTGGTTCTCGCTAAAAGTTGGGCAAATATTTCTCTTGGTCTATTTTCTTGATCGGGAACTAAAAAATCGGTGAAGCGCCGTCCGATCATTTCTGGCGGTTCGTAACCGTAGATGCGTTTGGCGGCGGAATTGACAAAAGTCAAGAGGCCTTCAATATCGATCGACCAAATCAATTCTTGGGAGGTTTCTACGAGGTTGCGGTACTTTTTTTCGCTTTCGGCAAGTGCTGCATAGAAGACTGCCGTTTGCTGCTGAAGTCTGTCTTCTAATTCTTGATTTGCCGTTTCCAGAGTGGCGATGGACTGCTCGCGCTCGGTAATTTCAGTAGAAACACCCACTGCGCCGACAACTTCGCCGTTTCCATCTCGCAGGGCTGCCGATCGAATTTCGTGAATACAATGCCCCTGTCGGGCATTCCAATTGCGATCGTTTCCTGCTAATACCTCGGCAATATTTTCTAAGATATCTGGCTGGCTGCTGTAAACTTCAAAAATCGATCGCCCGACAGTTGCACCTGGTTTGAGTCCCAAATTTTCTAATCCTTTCCCTGCTGCAAGAGTTAACTTGCCTTCTCTGTCTGTTGCCCACAGGAAAACGGGGGCACAACTGACAGCGGCGTGAAGGGTTTCGTTGGCAAGTTTTAGCCGATCGATTTCTGCGTGAAGCAGATCCTGGGTGGTCTTTAATTCTACCGTTAGTCGATCGGCTTTTTGCTGCCAACTGGCAGCCGTATCGCACATTTCTACGAGATTGCGGGAACGACAGATGGATTGGTTGCAGTGTGACATGGTTACTCTAGGGCGCACTGTATATTTAACCCCAGCCTATCTTTTAAGCATAAACTTTTTAAGTCAAATATTACAATTAGCAGGAATACTCATCCAACCAAGATGCGATATATTAAAGCTAGTTTAAAGGATTCAGAAAATGCTCCTTGCTCAGGCTTTCTGGCAACAGTTCACAAATTGATAATAAGCTGAATAATGCCTGTAACTCAGTATTTTTACGGTAACTATTTGTAGTATTGCAAAAATAAATTCCGCAATTATCGGCTTGCACAATAACTGGGATTGTAAATTTATTATATTTGTTTGCGTAGATTCACGCACCGAGGAATCTGGAATCTGGAATTTGTAAATATAGCCAGCGCGCCCGACCGTTAGGACGCGCTTAGGATCCCGAATTAAATAACTTACAATTTTAATTGTTATTGTGGGTTGGGCGGCCCGCCCGTCCTTTTTGGACGGGCGGGACGCCCATCCCACAAACTTGTGGAAGTTATTTAATTCTCATTCCTTAATTGCACTTGTCCCATGCGTATCGCCTCTGCCTTCTTCCTTCTTCTTTCTGCCTTCTTCCTTTTTCCCTCTTCCCTCTTTCTTCCATCCGTTACATAATCCGTTGCCGAACTTCCTTCAATTAATTCCCCAAATTTTGACAGTTTTGTCGATACTGCCACTGATAATAGTTTCACCATCGCTGCTAAAAGTAAGACAAGTAACAGAGTTTTGATGTCCGCTGAGAGTATGAATATGTTCGCCGGTACTGGCATTCCAAAATTTGATATTACCATCGGCACTAGCACTGACAACAGTGAGTCCGTCGGGACTAAAGGCGATCGCATTTATCGAGTTAAAATGCCCGGCCAAAGTGATTGGACTATCTGGATTCGATAGCTGCCGCAGTTGAATATTTCTGTCCCAGCCGCCAGTAGCCAAAGTCTGCCCGTCTGGGCTGAAAGCCAGACAATTCGCGTAACCTTTAATTGTTTGAAAGCATTCTCTGCTGCGGAGGTTCCACAGCTTAATTGTACCGTCAGAACTGCTGCTAGCGAGAGTTTGTGCGATCGGGCTAAAAGCAAAACTAACAATTCCTGCTTTATGAGATCCCCAAGTTAAAAGACTGCCAAAAGTACAGATTAACTTTCCCGTCTCTAAATTCCAAATTTTGATAGTAGTATCTGCCGAACCGCTGGCGATAACTTGACTGTCGGGACTGATGACAATTGCGCTAATTTCCCCTTCATGTCCGAGGGAAGTATGCCGCAATTCTCCTCCTTGCCAAATTTCGATCGCGCGGTGTTTCGGAGTATTTCTGCTCCTCACAAAAACTTCGCTTTCTTGGCTAAGGACAAAAGTTTCTTGAGCGCGGGGATACTTGTCAACAGTATAGAGTATTTCTCCTGTCTCTACATCGCAAATTCTAATTATTTTCCCGTGCAAACTAGCCGTGCGATCACCTCCGGGACTAATCGCAATATTTGTCCCAGTTTTGACAGTGCGGATGCAGTCAAAAAGCTTGTAAGGCACGAAGGCTTTTAAAGCTTGGCGCACTAGAGGTTCTGTCCTCGATCGCAAAATTAAATACGCAACTCGCTGCACTTCTGCTGCGGGGTCAAGCAGCGCCTCAATTGCTAAATTTAAACCAGCGCCTCCGTATTTAGGAGTATCTTTAACAGCGGCAATCCGCGACTCGATACTAGGGCTGTTGAAGCGCTGCTTGACTCCGGCGATGCCTCCCAAAACTGCGCCTGCGATCGGGATTTGACTTTGGCCGCCGAGGACGGCATCATATTCTCTGGGTTGGTTAGAATTGTCGGTCATCATAGGATTTTAGATTTTAGATTTTAGATTTTAGATTGAATAATTTGAGGATTGAAGAAAGCGAACTCACCGACAAATCGGGGGGAATTGTTATCGGATACTAGGTTGTTAATCTCTGCAGACATGAATCCGGGGGCTTGTACCCTGGCTGCTTTCGGTGACGCTCAAACCTCGTTTAAGAGCGCAACTTATAACTTATTGACTGTTGCAGTTTATAGTATTATAATCAAATCAGCGTTTCACACAAAAATCCGAAAGTGATATGTCACACTTCACAACGATTAAGGTTCAGATCAAAAACGGCGAACTGCTACATCAAGTGTTGGAAGAGTTGGGTTATCAAGTAGAGTGCAATGTGCAGGTGCGGGGTTATCGCGGTGACAAAACTAATGCGGAGTACGTGATTCGGCAATCCAACGGTTACGATTTGGGTTTTCGTCGCAGCGGAGAGGATTACGAATTGGTGGCGGATTTTTGGGGCGCTCGAATTAAGCAACAGGATTTTGTCAATTTAATTAGTCAAAAATACGCGCGGAAAAGTTTGATGGCGGCGGTGCAGTCAGAGGGTTTTAATGTTGAAGAAGAGGAAACTTTGGCAGATGGAACGCTGAGAGTTGTAGTGGGTAGATGGGTTTAAGACTCGCCCTGGATTAACTCGTTTTTACCTATCAAGAGGAATCACCATGTGGCGATCGGCGATCGTACTAATTATCCTCGCGCTTGTAGTTGGCATTGTTGGCGCGATCGCCCTTGGAGCATACCGCTGGCATCTCGGTACCAAGGAACTGCGAGCAAATCTGGAATCTGGGCGCTTGCCGATTAAACCTCTGACATTTGATGCGCGGGAAATCGCCGATTTACCCCAGCCAGTGCAGCGCTACTTTGGCGCGGTGCTCAAGGATGGACAACCGCTAATTGCAACAGCGCGGGTTTCCCACGAAGGCACGTTTAACATGAGCGAAACCGCAGAAAAATGGAGCGCCTTTACCTCAACTCAACTGGTAATTACTCAGCGCCCTGGCTTTGACTGGGAGGGGCGAATTGCCATGATGCCCGGTATCAATGCGTTTGTTCATGATGCCTACATTTCTGGCGAAGGCATCCTCCATGCAGCGCTGCTGGGTCTGGTGACTCTGGCGGATATCCGCGGCACTCCAGAAGCTGCCCAAGGGGAACTGATGCGCTTTTTCGCGGAGGCTGCTTGGTATCCGACGAGACTGCTGCCGAGTCAGGGTGTTCGCTGGGAGGCGATCGACAATTCTTCGGCCAGAGCAACGCTACAGGATGGCGACACCGCTGTTTCCCTCGATTTCCGCTTTGATGAAGCAGGGCTAATCGCCACTGTCCGCGCCGATGCCCGCGCCCGTACAGTTAACGGCGGGCTGCTGTTTGCGCCCTGGCAAGGCCGTTTCTGGGACTACGAACTGCGAGACGGTATGCGGATTCCCCTCTCCGGTGAGGTGGCGTGGCAACTGCCTGATGGCTCGCTATTGCCCTACTGGCGCGGCCGCATCACGAATATTGCCTATGAGTTTGCACGATGATTCTAGTTTGTGTTGTGAAGTGGCTTTGCGATTGTTAGATGAGTACGATCGCCAGTGGATCGATTCTGTACGAGTTAAGATAGATGCTGCTGTTGCCATGTGCGAACATACTCCGTCGATTGATGGCGAAACCTTTATTGCAGGGATTTGCGATCAACGTTTCCCAAAATAGCTTGTAGGCTGGGTTGTTACTTTCATCGCAAGATGGAGGCAATTTCATTCTTGTTCTTCATCGATCGAATCAGATTCATTCGCCGCCTTATTGTCACTATTTGACTCTTCAACTGTGCTGGTATTTTGATGGATATTTTCCGATAAACCCGCCTGTTTTAACAAGTGTTTGAGTAACCCAACTTTTAAAGATTTATTACCGTGAATTGGCACAGAAATTCGGATTGAGCTTCCCGCTTTCCCGTGGATGTGGTGACTGCCTTGAACTCTTAATAATATCCAGTCATTACGTTCTAGCAGCTTGGCTAACTCTTTGCCAGACATGGAGTTCATATCGCAATCTCCATAATTTTGTCTCGCTCATTTGTCTCGATAGATTCAATATCTACACTAAGGCAACCTTCGATTGCTTCATAGAGGTTTTGCAGCAGTTCCTCGAAGGTTTCTCCCTCTGTTGCACAGCCCGGAATAGCAGGAACTTCTGCCCAGTATCCGCCTTCTTCTGCTTCGTGAATAATAATTTTGATTTTCAATTGATTCTCCTAATTTATTCTCAAAACTTACCTCTTCATTACTGTAGCAGACTTTACTCCTCGAAGTCCACCTGCTTAACCTGCTCTAAATGTATATCTAGCGCTTCTGCAATTTGTTCGTCGCTCAAGCCAAACTGCCGTAATTTATCAATTGTTTCAATCTTAGTTTGATTTTTGCTTTCCTCCTGCAAGTCGGGAGTTTCCGGCTGACTTTTATCTGGGGTAGAAGTAGAGGGATTAGGGCAATTATTGACGTAGCTAATTCTGTTATTTTGAAAATTATTATTTTTGCCAAGATTTATATTCTGATTTATCTGCCTTTCTAGGACGGATTCAAGATTACTTTTTTTAACGGGTTCCCCAAACACTTCAGATAACATTTGCAAAAGCTCGTGGCTGGCTTTCTTAACGTGCTGGGAACTATAACCATAAGTTTCTGCAACGTCAGCATATTTTTTATTTTTCAGTATTCCCGCGATAATCTTCCGCTGCAAGTTGTTTAGATGTTTGCCGGTCTTGGCGCAGACAGCTTCATCGACAAATTGCAATATCTGAGGACTGTCCATAGGTGGGATGGTGAGATAGGTATGGTTACTATACCAAACTTTTTCCAACTTTTTCCAACTTTTTGAGCTTCGCATCCCAATTTTAGGAAGTTCCAACTTTTTCCAACTTTTTTGGCTTTACAGGGTTGGTGCGATCGGTCTACTGTAGGAACAGTGTTTTAATATTCAATCTCAAAGTGTAACTCTGTAAGTCGCCCAAAAATCTGCTACTTCACGATTTTGTAGGATTTGGGTAGAGTCTGTGAGCAATATACATTTAGCGAGTAAACAGTATTGATGCAACCAAATTTTTTGACTGACTCACGTCTAAGCCAACAGCCATTATTTGAGTTAAAAAATGTTACATTTAGCTATGCTAACAGCCAGAATCAGCTTTTAGATAATGTTTCATTAAGCTTGTTTCCGGGTGAGAATATTGGTCTGATTGGAGAAAATGGCTGCGGTAAATCTACAATTATCAAACTATTGCTAGGATTATGCTTTCCTAACAACGGAACAGTAAATTTATTTGGAAGGAAAGTTTTATGGGGCAATAATTACCCCCAGCTAGGCTACATAGGTGATCCCTCTTATTACCCTGGAGAGTTAGGCTTGCCAACGGGGATTTTAGTTAAAGAGCTTGTGCAAATTTTTAAGTCTCTATCCCAGCAAGAAAAGGAGCTAAAAGACTTATCTTACCGGGAAATTGAAGAACGGCTACAGATTCCTAGCTTTTATGAATCTGATGTTAGCAAGCTATCCAAAGGACAACGGATTAGACTGATGGCATTTTTAGCTTTGGCTAAGAAACCACAGTTGTTAATTGCAGATGAAGCAACAGAAGGATTAGACAAAGAAGGTAAAAAAATTGTATTGTCAGAAGTTCAACGACTTGCTAATTGTCATCAAGCAGGGATTTTATGGATTTCTCACCGACGGGATGAAGTCGCTAGGTTAACCGATAAAGTTTATGAGCTATTTCAAGGTAAACTACATGAACAAGAGCGTCAAGGTTTTGATTGTCAAATAGAGACTGATTCTATTAACGCCGAGGCTAAAAAATATTTAAATCTCTCGAAAGATGGGGCGTTTCAAGCTTTGGAAGAAATTTTTACAGATTCATCAATCCATAAATTCCAGATGACAGGGGTTCTCCAAAAGAGGGAAAGTTTATGATCGATTTAAACAAGGCATGGGTGATGGTTAAGCCAGAAATAATAAAATTGCTCAAGTCATATCATTTGCTAATTTTATTAGTAGGAGGAATAATTATTGCAACATTGCCTTTTAGTTGGGATGGAGAACAACTAACATTTTTTAATATCCCTTTAGAGGTATATCAGGGAGCCAGAGAAACAGTCTATATAAATCTTCTCCATGAATTGTTTTCATGGGCTTGGATTTGTATAGCCTTTTATGTATTTTCTGGGTTACTGTTACCCTTGGGAGATAGTTTTTCTGTAAGCCAGTTACTCTGGTTGCGGCTTACTCCTTGCTCTCCTTGGGAAATTGCTGCTGCTAGAGCAATCAGGGTAATTGCTTATGGAGTTTGGCTTGGTGCTTTAGCGCTAATTTGGGTGTTAGTAACTTCCCTATATCATCATATTTACCCTGCCAATTTACTTTTAGATGTTTTGGGTTTAGTTAGTTATATCATATTCGCCGGAGGTATGATTGCACTCTTAGATTTTGACCTAGCATTTGACTACTTTTCAAAAATGGTAATCGCCGTTGTTGCTTTATTTTTTCCGTCTCTGCTAGACTTGGTAAAATTAGGTATAGATAACTTAATAGATGCTCAATATGCTAGATTTTTTCCTTTCACGCATCCCTTTGCTAGAGTTACGTCAGAGAATTTATATCATTTTGGAGTAGCAGGTCTTTTAGGCTTGTTTTTCCTCGGCTTCCATATATTCAGTAAACTGAAATATCGAACAGTAAAAAACTAGGCTATTGAGATAATCACATTACAAGGAGCTAATTATCATGCAATACAAAAAACAGAGAAAAACACGTTGGTGGCTCATCCTTCTATTTATCCCTCTGCTAGTTGGATGTAACCCTGTTACTGAGCAATTAGTGAGATTAGGTATTTATGTAGGAGATGTTTTAATTCATTCATTTGTAGGTATATCTATAGAATCTGTTAGTGATTATATTTCTGATCAATTAGGATATGATTTATCACCTCAATATGTAATTGCCGATCCTGATAATCCCTTGAAAGGAACTTCCTCAAAGGATTTGAAATTCACGGGAGAGACTGCAAACTGTCAATATAGATATACTCTAAAAAAACCTAGAATGGTTAGGACATCAATTGATGAAATTTGGAAACCTATATCAGAGGCGCAAGAGAGAATAAAGAAGAGTTTTGATGAAAATTGTTGAAATGTAAAAAAGTAAAATTTCCTCTCCAATCCAGAGTATTTAACCACACAGGAGGCAATAAACATGAAAAAGACGCTTTTTAAAATTCTTAGTGTAGGAGTTATGGTTTTGAGTGTCTTGTTGTTCGCATTTGGCTGTATAAAGTTAGCCCGCGCTCAAGAACCGCAAAAAGCTCCAATCATAGAAAGTGGGATTCCTGGTGTTGAAGTAGTGCAGCCTTTGCCAATAAATACTAACCAGGCTCAATATATTATTGGAAGTTCTCTAGCAATGCTAGGGTTAGGAGTTGCAGGGTTTGTGGTTTCTTCAAGAATAACTGAAGTAAGTCACAATAATCAAAACAAGAAGAATAGAGAAACGACTCCTGACACTGTTACTGTTAATCTTAGCCCCGACGCCTCACCAAAACCAGTGCAAGAAACTGCCAGACAGGAAAAAGATGTTCCTATAGTTGCTGTGGAAGGCCATCCTGGGACTGTTACCATAAATCTTAGCCCCGAAGACTCAGCAAAAATTTTTGAAAAAGCTGCCAATCAAGGAAAAGATATTTCTATTCTTCCTGATGTTTCTATTGTTACTGGGGAAGGCAACCTTGGTACTATTACTGTCAATCTTAGCCCCAAAGACTCAGCAAAAATTTTTAAAAAAGCGACAAACCAAGGAAAAGATATTTCTATTCTTGCTTATGAATTATTAGTCAAAATCTTGGACGGGGAAGCAGAAGACTAGGCTAAGTTTCTAAGAATCATTATTATAGCAATTTTTGGGCTTTGTATGTTTTTAGCGATCGCCCTTACCAGACAAAAGTGCGATCGCCCGCAACTACCAAATCGTTTCAACATTAGGAATATCATACCGCCGCGCGATCGCATCTTAGTTTCGATCGCGCGGCAATTGCTCGATCGCCTGGATGATGCAACTATCAGTCAAACAACCGGACTCACTATTGAGGATGTGCGGAATTTGCGATCTGCTCGAAATTAGAGCCAAGTTATCCACCTGCTTTCAGCCACCCAAAAACCTGCTCCACTGTAAAATCTAATGTTAAGAAACTTGGCACGGGCAACCGATCTTGTCCCGTTAACTCAACTGGTTCTCGTCCGGGAATAAATGCTAAAATAAACCGTTCCTCTGGATCGACTAACCATCCGAGCTGAGTCCCGTATTTCAAACAGTGTAAAATATTACTAATCACCTTAGTTGCTTTCTGGTCTGGGGATAAAATTTCTACTGTCCAGTCGGGATGAATTTCAAAGGAATTCGGAACTTCGCCATCCGCTTCAAAAGTGATTCTATCCCAAGCAAATACTGTAGCATCAGGTACAATAGAACGCCCGCCAAAAGTACAGCGCAATTCGGGAAAAGCAAGAGCAATTCGTTCTGCTTCCGCAACTAGATTAACAGCGTTGCAAAACTTGAGTTGCAAACGAGAATGTTTGCCTTGAGGCATACTCTTTTGGTGAATGCGTCCGTTAATAAATTCACTCGCAGGTTGAGTTTCCGGTAGTTTGAGGAAAGCTTCGAGAGTGAGAGAAATGGGAAGTGCTGCTGTCATCGCTTTGAATTCGGTGTCATTGCCACTCTGCCATAATTTTATCATTAACTCTATTCTGTGTTTGTAGATCGATCGACCTCACCCTCACCCTCATCCTCCAAAATCTCACCCAAATAGCGCTGCACAAACTCCCGCGCTGCATCTATATCGAGCAACTTTAACGCCACAACCATCTTCACCAGCGTGTCTCCCGTTGGATCTATCAACTCATTAAACCAACGATAGACAACAGAACTTCGCACACCCATTGCGATCGCCAATTTGTTTTGGCTAATGCCATAGGTGTTGAGCACATCTCTCAAAACTTGACCAGCTTTTCCCATACACCCCTTATATTTGGGAATCGTGCGATCGCCCTTTCCCCAAAAACCCCTACCTCAAAAACAACTTATAAGCCGGATTCTGACTCTCATCCCCATACTGATAGCCCAGCGTATCCAAAAAAGCCTGCCATTCCTGCATCTCATCGGGTGGCACCTGAATTCCCACCACAATTCGCCCGTAATCTGCGCCGTTATTTCGATAGTGAAAAACGCTGATATTCCAGTTAGGACTCATCGAACCGACAAACTTCATCAACGCACCGGGACGTTCGGGAAATTCAAAGCGATAAAACAATTCATGATCGGCCAGCATCGAACGCCCACCCACCATGTGCCGCACGTGCAATTTCGTTAATTCATCATCAGTTAAATCCAAAGTTTTGAAGCCACAATCTTCAAAACTTGCCGCTATCTTCACCGCATCGGCACGGTTTTGAATTTGTACGCCGATAAAAATATGTGCCTCTTTCTCATCCGCAATTCGATAGCTAAATTCAGTTAAATTGCGTTTGCCCAGACATTCGCAAAACCTGCGGAGACTTCCCGGTTGTTCGGGAATTGTGACTGCAAAAATCGCTTCGCGACGTTCGCCAAACTCGGCTCTTTCTGCTACAAAGCGCAGCCGATCGAAATTCATGTTCGCGCCGCAAGCAACAGCAACTAACGTTTCTCCTGCGATTTGTTCCCGTTCGACGTAAGCTTTCGCACCTGCGATCGCCAAAGCGCCAGCAGGTTCTAAGATCGATCGCGTATCTTCAAAAACATCCTTAATCGCCGCGCAAACATCATCCGTATCCACCAAAATAATCTCATCCACATACTCCTGACACAACCGAAAAGTTTCCTCCCCCACTTCCCGCACAGCAACGCCGTCAGCAAATAAACCCACCTGCGACAAACGCACCCGTTTACCCGCTTTCAGCGATTGATTCATTGCATCGGAATCCACAGGTTCGACGCCAATAATCTTAATTTCCGGCCGCAACCGCTTGACATAGGCCGCAATTCCCGAAATCAATCCACCGCCACCAATTGCCACAAAAATCGCGTGAATTGGTTTTTGATGTTGCCGCAGAATTTCCATGCCGATCGTACCCTGTCCAGCAATCACGTAGGGGTCATCAAAAGGGTGAATAAAAGTCATACCTTTTTCCGCCTCTAATTGACGCGCAAAAGCGTAAGCATCATCGTAAGCATCCCCATGCAAGACTACCTCTCCACCACGGGCTATCACCGCATTTACCTTCACCTGCGGCGTCGTTACGGGCATGACTATAATCGCGCGAGTTCCCAGGTGGCGGGCGGCGAGGGCGACTCCTTGGGCGTGGTTGCCGGCGGAAGCTGCAATGACACCTTGTGCTAGCAAATCCGGCGACAGTTGCGCCATTTTGTTGTACGCACCTCGCAGTTTGAAGGAAAACACCGACTGCATATCCTCTCGCTTCAGCAAAAGTTTATTGTTGAGCCGTGCTGATAGATTCGGGGCGCATTCTAGGGCTGTTTCTTGAGCAACATCGTAGACGCGGGCGGTGAGGATTTGTACTAGGTAATCGCAAAGCATGGGGTTAGCAGGTTGGTTGATGCCGGATGGTGGGATAATTGTACGGCACTTGTGTTAGTATTTTGCGGGGAATTGGCGATCGAATAGCTGCAAGCTTCACTAACGGGCGATCGCAAGTTTTCAATAATAACTTTTCGCTTTGGGAACATAAGGAGCCTGAAGACTATGAATAATATTTCGTTTTTGCCGTTTACCCCGGTTATAAAATCCAGTTTGTGAGCGTATTAGTCCGTAATCCTTGATTTAGCTAAACAGACGGGAATCCCCACACGCTTGTCGCTTCGATTAGTGTGGGATGAAAGGCGCGGTAGGCGGGTGGATGACTCGTTAAACAAACTCTTTGTTTAACGAGTCTATTTTGTACTTCAATATACTTTACTCATGCACTTGACAGTAAATAAAGTATTCGGGTACAGTAACACTAATTGATATGTACCGACCACGCCCAAGGAATGAGAAGCTCTTACCAATATCGATTACGTCCAACAAAGTTACAAGCCATTGAAATCGACAGATGGCTGTCAATGTTATGCGCTCAATACAATTACTTGTTGGCTGATAGATTCAATTGGTACGAGCAAAACCGTTCTGCCATCAATGCGTGTCGGCTAGTTTGCCATTTACCCGAACTGCGGGATAATCCAGAATATTACAGTCAGAAAAAAACGTTACCTCAACTCAAGAAAACTCATCCTTGGTATGCCGAGATTTACTCTCAAGTTCTTCAAGATGTAGTTAAGCGAGTTAAGGTATCTTTTGATCGTTTCCTAAAAGGTGATAGCAACGGAAAGCGTAGTGGCAGACCTCGATTTAAACCACGCAGTCGTTATCGCACGTTCACTTATCCTCAAGTTAAAGACGGTTGTTTACAAAATAACTTAATTAACTTGCCGATGCTTGGAAAAGTTAAGGTTGTTTTACACCGTTCCATACCTAATGGATTCAAAATCAAAACCGTCTCTATCACTAAAAAGGCTGATGGGTACTATCTTACGCTCTCCCTAGAAGATTCAACAGTTCCTACGATTAAACCAGATTTTAATCCTCAAAAGATTACTGGAATTGATGTTGGGCTAAAGAATTTCTTGACAACCTCTGAGGGCGAAACAGTTGCAATTCCTCAACATTACCGCAAAGCCGGGAAACGTCTGCGAACTATTCAGAAGCGAGTATCGCGTCGTAAAAAAGGTAGCAACCGGAGACAGAAAGCAGTTAAGCAACTGGGAAAATGTCACAAGAAAGTAGCAGAGAAGCGTAAAGACTTTCATTTTAAGACGGCTAACGAGCTGTTGAAAAAATATGATGTTGTTGCGGTTGAAAATTTGAATATTAAAGGACTGGCTCGTACAAAATTAGCTAAATCTGTGTTGGATGCTGGGTGGTCAAGCTTTCTGTCGATTCTAACAAATAAAGCCGTAAATGCTGGTTTGTTGGTAATCCCAGTAAGTGCCTACAATACTTCACAAGATTGCTCTAGTTGTGGCGAAAAAGTACCAAAAAAGCTGCATATTCGTTGGCATGACTGCCCTCACTGTGGGTGTAGTCTAGACCGCGATCATAATGCAGCAATAGGAATCAAAAATAGGGCGGTGGGTCATCCCGTGCTTAAAGCTCAGTCAATGTCCGAAGCAATAGCTGGAGTCACTGAGAAGCCTACACCATACTGTACTAAGTTGGTGTAGGAGTATGTCACTATGTAAATTCATGAACGTACAAATTACAGATTTGCGTGCTGACGACGAGCCAAAAATTCAACAGGTAGCTAGATTAATAGTTGAAGGTTTTAAAGAGCATTGGCCCGATGCTTGGCCCGATCTAAAATCTGCTTTGCAAGAAGTGCAAGAATCTTTAGCAGCCGATCGCATCAGTCGAATTGCTGTCGGGGACAGCAATCAAGTTTTGGGATGGATTGGCGGGATTAAACAGTATGACGGTAATGTTTGGGAACTGCACCCGCTGGTAGTGGGAACAGAATTTCGCGGACAAGGAATTGGTCGATCGCTCGTAGCTGATTTAGCAACAGAAGCTAAAAACCGGGGAGGGCTAGTGCTGTGGGTGGGTACCGACGACGAAGACAATCAAACCACTCTTTCAGGCATCAATCTTTATCCTAACGTTTGGGAACACATCGCCAAAATTAGAAATTTGCGCGGTCATCCCTACGAATTTTATCAAAAAATGGGTTTTGCGATCGTGGGAGTGATGCCCGACGCGAACGGAATTGGCAAGCCCGATATTTTCATGGCAAAGCGGCTGTAAAGTTTAAGCTGTTGAGCATTTAAATAGAATGTCAACAAACAATTCGGTGTCTTGTGGGGTGGGCGTCTCGCCCGCCCTGAATATGAAATTTAAATGCGTGACAGCTTAATGTTGGTTCTAAATTTACTGACTGGTGGCTTGCCAATTCAACACTTAGCAAAATTAGTTGTTGAAAGTTTCCCAGAAAATCGGTCTAGTCTGGACGTGCGAACCCCGTTCGAGGGTCGCTAATAAACAAACCCAGAACTAACGAATCCATCACCGTATCCCAGACAGGAGTCAAACGTTCAGCATCGTCAACCCAGTAATCAAAAGTAATCAAACACTGAACATTAGAACCCAATCCAATACAGATTCGCGAAAAAGCTTCCCGCTGTTCTGGAGGATCGATAAACTTAAATTCAGTCCAAACAATGCGGGCAGTTTGCCGCTTCAATTGGATAATGTCCCCAGGAGCGATCGGATTTCGGGTATCATCTTCAACCACCTTCTGTAATAGCGGCACCAGCGGAAAATCTGCCCAGTTATTAGGTGGTAGCAAATTAAACGAAACCTCCAAACAACAATCATCATCCGGCGGCTTTTTATCCGTAAATCGGAACGACTTAGTATCCGGTTCAAAATGCCAATCTTCCGGCACATCAAAGCGGACTGCACCTCTTCCTGCTACAAAAATTCGAGTTCCAGGCTTTGACTTCCAATTGTGGTTTTCTTTGAGTTCTAAAGTTTCCTTGAGCCATTCTTGCTTTTTGCGCTTAGACATAAACAGAACACCAAATTGCTGCTAATGTGTAGTTTTAGACCTTGCAAACACATTTTAACTCTATTTTGCTCGCGGTTTGCTCAAATATAACAATCCTTACAAAAATTATGAATTCCTCTCTTCTCTATACCTCTGTGTTCTCTGCGCCTCTGCGGTAAAAAATAATTTCTTTGACAATTGGCTAACTTTTATTTTTCACTCTTGGGAATCACATACCTAATTCCCCCTTTATTCCCAGCCGCATCGCCCTTGTAACGGGGGATAACATGAATAGCCGCGTGACTGCGACTTTGACCAGCCTGTTTATTAATATTGATTCCCACATTAAAACCGTCAGGCTGAAACTCTTTACTTAACATCTCTTGTACCTTATTAGCCATAAACCAGCAAGCCGATTGCTCTCGAAACGGCAGTTCAAAATAATTAGCAACGTGACGTTTGGGGATGATTAAAACATGACCTTTGCTGGCGGGATAACCGTCAAACATCGCAAAAGCTGTTGCTGATTCAGTTAGCAAAATTAGGTTTTTATACGGATTGCAGAATATGCAGTTATTAGTGGAATTTCTTTGATGGTTGTAATGCACGTATTTGTAAATTTCGCAAGACTCATCTAGGTGAACTGGCTTAAATGGAAGTTTGACAATGCACTGATATGTAGGTTTTTTGTGGACATAATGTTCTCGAAATCCTTCTTTTTTGATATCCCTTCTCACCGCAAAATACGCATTCCCTCCCGGTTTCAACAGGTGCGACACTTCCATCAGGACATTAGCTTGTTCTTCAGGAAACAAAACATTCAAAACATAAAAACAAATGATTGTGTCGAATTTATCTTCGGGGAATTCCGGGAAATAATAAGGGTCATAACCCGTAATATCGAAGCCTTTTTGCTGCAACAATCTAACATCGCTGCCCAAGCCGCACCCAAAATCTAAAACTTTGCCTTGCAGCAAGTTTTTATCTAATAAAAATCTTGCCGGAAATGACAAAAAAATTCTTTCGATGGCCGTCAGGTGGCTGAATTTATTTTGTTGCTTTTTCATGGCCGCATAAATTTGATTTAAATAAATATTCTTCCCTCCGCGCACCATTCGGACGAGAGTTTGTGTAGTACCGATTTCAAGATCCGAATGTTATCTAAAAATTTTATCATTATTGCAGTTTGGCGATCGCCCCTTTTTCCACCAACACCTTACCAGTCACCAAATCCCGCACCGTCGCCAACAAAACTCGCTTCTCATCCACCTCAAAACTCACCGAAACCCTGTCAATTCCCAATACCCCAGGCGGGTTCAAATGCGCTACGCAAACCTGCTGGTGGTGGCTGTCCAAAGAGCGAAAATCCGTCTGTTTGTTGAGCCAACTGCTCGTCATTTGCCCTTTTTCGTTAAAAATAACCTCCGCTTGCGATACCTCTGCCACTTCCCCAATATCTAACCTAATTTCCCTTTGCCCTTCAATTGCCACTTGCAGCGTCAACTCTTCGGAACTTTGACAGGGATACTTCATTTCCTTGCTAAATATCGGCGAATAAGCATAAGCTTTAGCATAAGGTTCCCAGAGGCGAATTGCATAGCTGTGGCGCAAATAATCGTCAACACTCGCTAATTGTGTCAACGCTAAAGCACCGTGCGCCACCGCTTCAAACGGCTTGTCTTTTTGGACTTTTTGCCGCCCAAAATACGAAACCACTAAATTAGATACAGCCGGGATTAAAGAAGTTCCTCCTACCAGCAAAACCTGTTCGATATCTGCTTTGCCGATACCTTTTCCCTGTGCAATACTCAGCACTTCATCTAAACTTTCCCGCAACTGTTCTAACAACTGCCTAGATTCCAGAATTTCTTCAAGCTTGTCTCGGTTTAGCTGCAAGTCGTAAGACATAAAATTTTCATCGTCAAACCAGCTTTCCTTCGCCTCATTAACTTGAGAAAGTTGAATTTTTAATTTTTCCGCTATTTCTAATAAGTTTTGCCAGCCAATTGGGCCGACTTCTGCGCGCGACGAACCAATTTGCCGCAAATAATCTTCGACAATCCAGATGTCAATATCTTCGCCGCCTACATAAGCATCGGATTTTGCCAATACTTCGGCACGTACCCCCCCCAGCCCCCCCTTGGTAAGGGGGGGAGCAAGATTTGTCCCCGCGTTGCTAAGGGGGGAATCGAGATTTCTCCCCCCCTTGGTAAGGGGGGAAGCGAGATTTCTCCCCCCCTTGGTAAGGGGGGGTAAGGGGGGGGTTAGAGCAGTGCGAACTAAACTTAAATCTAAAGTTCCCCCACCAAAATCAACTACTAAAACTAGAGAACCGGGGCGTTTTACTGCATATCCCAGGGCGGCCGCGGTGGATTCATCTATTACCTGAACTTCCGCAACTCCCAAACTTTCTCCTAAGTCGCGAAACCAATCTAGATATCGCTCAAATGCTCCGACTGGTACTGTAAAAATTACTTTGTCGGGCTGTATATTTTGTAAATATAATTGTTTCCAAATACTTGTGATAAACTGTTCTGCTACTAATTCTGGTGTGTAGGTTTCGCTGTCGATATTGCGGGGCGGTGGCTGAAAGTCGGCGGCTAAATTGCGTTTAAAAGCTTTAAAAAAACGGTCGGGCTGGGATTGCCCCAAACGCTGCGATCGCACTTTTTCTCCCAGCACCAACTCTTCGGCATTTTTCACAAAGACTAAAGTCGGCACTACAGAGATTTCTCGAACATCTCCGCTCAAACTATTAGTTTTGAAAATCCGGGAGATATCGCCCAATCTCAAAGTTTCTGGTGTTTGCGTATCCGGGTTGAGAATGCAGACAACTGTGTTGCTGGTGCCGAAGTCAATGGCAACTGTAGTCATGGTGATTTAAAATTTTAAATTTAATTTTTCATTCCCGCTGGAAGGGTGCGACTAACTTTAGCAGGAGTAAGAATTCGCTCTCCCTCTCGATAGCCGACAAACCGAATATAAACTAATTCTCCTTCAGTTATATCCTCAACATCCGGCTGGTGCAACTGCGGATTGTAAGCAGTTTGTTCCCACGCAGAACCAATCGTTTCAAAATCCCAACTTGACAAGAGATTTTCTAAGGGAGTAAACAAAGCTGAGAGATTTTTGGCGGGCATATCCGGCTTGGCTTCTGCCATTTTGCGGGCGGCGGGATAGTTGGTTAACAAAGTTTGCAACTGTTCAAAGGTAGCGCGGCGAAAATCGGCAGTTAGTTGAGTTTTTTGCTGCTGCAATTCCGATCGCAGCCGGAAACACTGCTGCCTCAATTCTTCTATTTCGCTGGGCTCAGTTGAGATTGTAGCGGATATTGGCAGTGCGAGCAAAGTGCGATCGAACTCTTGGAAATTCAAATTCAGCACTGTTGCCAGCCGCCTCAGTTGGTCTAGCGTCAGTTTTCCCACGTCTCCCTGCCGCACTAAGCGCACCGCAAAGCGACTTAAGCCTGCTTTTTCGCCTAAATCTTGCCAATCGAGAATGTCTAGCTGATTCATGCGTTCCCGCAGAATTGTATCGTACTTAAACTCGATCGCATCTCCCGCCTCAGATGCAGCATAAAGGTAGACTAAAATGAGAAAAATGCCCCCGACAGCCAGCGCGAAGCTGAAGGCAGGCACTGTTGTTACATCAACTGTTGCACCGAGGAGCTCAAACATCTTTAACTCTTCTAAACTTGTTTTAAAGTCTGCGTTTGTTCAACGATCACATTTTCTTCGCCTTGGTAATATTCTGGCAGCAAGTCTTGAGATTCTACTTTGCCGAGGGCTTTTTCAATTCCGGCGGTGGTTTCGGTGCAACTAGAACCGGTGGCGTTGAGGACGGTTTCGGTAATTTTGCCGTCTTTGCCGATGCGGTATTCTATTTGGCGGTATTCTGCCATAATTCTTCCTCTTGGTTTAATGCTTGAGTGTTGACTGTTGAGTGTTGAGTTATATTATAGATTCTATTTACCAATTATTCTAATGAATTTTTGTAGCGACAATGCAACCGGGGTTTCGCCGGAGATTCTGGCTGCGATAGCAGCGGCTAATTCCGGTGCTGTGATGTCTTACGGAGATGATGAATATACACAGCGTTTGCAAGTTAAATTTTCGGATTTGTTCGAGACATCGGTGACTGTTTTTCCGGTTGCTACCGGTTCGGCTGCTAATGCTTTGGCCCTGGCGGTTGTTACTCCTCCTTACGGCGCTGTTTACTGTCACGCGGAATCTCATATTAATCTAGATGAATGCGGCGCGCCGGAGTTTTTTACAGGCGGTGCCAAGTTAGTTACAGTAACAGGAAATCATGGTAAAATAGAGCCAGAGACTTTAGGAAAAATACTCGATCGCGCTGGTGCAGGTATCGTCCATCACGTACAGCCTGCAGCCGTCAGCATCACTCAAGCAACGGAAGCCGGCACAGTCTACAATCCAGCAGAAATTTCGCACATTTCGGAAGTAGTTCGCGCTCACAATTTGCACCTGCACATGGATGGAGCTCGCTTTGCCAATGCTGTCGCCAGTCTTGGCTGTTCTCCTGCTGATGTCACTTGGCGCGCTGGTGTAGATATTCTATCGTTTGGAGCAACAAAAAACGGCGCGATGGCTGCGGAAGCTGTGGTATTTTTTAATCAAGAATTAGCAAAGACTTTCCCTTTTTACCGCAAGCGCAGCGGCCATCTTTTCTCGAAAATGCGGTTTTTATCGGCACAGTTGGAAGCGTATATAACGGATGATTTGTGGCTGAAAAATGCGGCTCATGCAAATAATATGGCAGCTAAGTTGGCGCAAGGGTTGGCAGGTGTTGAGGGAGCGAAGTTTTGCCATCGGGTTGAAGCAAACGAGATTTTTATTCAACTTCCCGAATCGATAATTACAGCGGTTTTAGCGGAGGGCTTTCTGTTTTATCGGTGGGATGAATGTACTGTTAGACTGGTAACGGCTTTTAATACTTTGGAAGCGGATGTTATTGCTTTGGTGGAAGCGGTTAAACGACATCAATGATTAAAATGTAGGGGCGGGTTTTACAAATAATACCGGCCAGCTATGAACAATCTAAGAAACCCGCACCCACCTAACAAATAATCCACATCAACCTTGATTTATATTAAATGCAAAAATAGGCGCGGCATTTCTCGTTGGGTGGGGGCGGGTTTGAGAGATTGTGTGTTATTTACAATTATTGTTTGTGAACCCGCCCCTACATTTTAAATGCGAAAAATAGGCGCAGGATTTTTCGTTTGATGGGGGCGGGTTCGAGAGATTGTTGGTTATTTACAATTATTGTTGGTGAAACCCGCGCCTACAATTTAATAGGTTCAGGAATAGGTTCTGCAACTGCGGCTAGTTCGGGTTCAACTTCTTCGAGGTGTGCTTCTAAAAGCGCCAGATTTCTCATGTTTGATTTATAAAAAGCATCGAAGATATCTCCGACTAAAGGTACTGAGCCAACAACGGCTTCTAGACCGATATTGTAAACCATTTTCCCTAGAGTTTTTTGGGGAATGTTGAATCGAGTTGCTAAATAAATTAGGTAGGCGGAAAACGCCGTATCTACGATATCCCCAGCACCCGGAACTAAACCGATAATGGGATCTAAACCAATGCGAAATTTAGTACCGGGGATGCCAATGGCGGTATCCATTAAGCGGCTGAGTTTGCGGATGCGGTTGAGGGTGGCGAGACGCTCTATTTTGTTCATATTATTATTGTTGAACTAGGCTTAAAATTTGAAATCTGTCGGAAGACGGAAAAAACCATCTAGAAACCGCTCATTTTCCATCTTCGCTAATATGCTGAATTCCCCATTCGTGCATGGCATTAATAATCGGTTTGAGACTTTCGCCCAAAGACGTTAGCGAATATTCAACTTTTGGCGGCACTTGCAGGTAAACTTCCCGATGCACGATCCCGTCTGATTCCATTTCCCGCAGTTGCTGCGTCAGCATCTTCTGAGTAATGCCGTTGACAGCTCGTTGCAGCTCGTTAAAGCGCTTCACTCCTGGAAACAACTCCCGCAGAATCAAGACTTTCCAGCGCCCGCCTATCACCTCTAGAGTGCGTTCTACAGGGCAATTTGCCCGATCGACCTTTACTTCTTGGACTTGCATAGTATCTTTTTGGTAAGTATCGCACTTTTAAGTGCGTACTATCCATAATAACTTGACTCGGTTTAAAATAAAAACATCACAGAAACACCCGATAAATTACACTGAGGATTCAGCAAATGATTACCATTAGAAAAAGTGAAGCAAGAGGACACGCTAATCACGGTTGGCTCGACAGTTACCACACATTTTCTTTTGCCGGCTATTACGATCCAAATTATATGAATTTTCGCTCTTTGCGGGTAATTAATGAGGATGTCGTTAGCCCCGGCAGAGGTTTCGGCACTCACGGACACAGCGACATGGAAATCATTACTTATGTATTAGAAGGAGCATTAGAACACAAGGACAGTTTGGGTACTGGTGCAGTGATTAAACCCGGTGAAGTGCAGCGGATGAGTGCAGGTACAGGTATCCAGCACAGCGAGTTCAATAACTCGCAAACAGACCCGGTTCATTTGCTGCAAATCTGGCTTTTACCCGATACAAAAGGCTTGCAGCCGAGTTACGAGCAGCGGGAGTTTCCTTTAGCAGAAAGGCGCGGAAAACTACGCTTAGTAGCGGCACGAGATGCGAGAGATGGTGCTGTCAAAGTGCATCAAGATGTGGATTTGTATGCGGCTGTTTTGGATAAAGACTCGCGGGTTTCTTATGCTTTGCAGCCGAATCGCCATGCTTGGGTGCAAGTTGCTCGCGGCTCGGTTGTGCTCAACGGTTTGACTTTACAAAATGGCGACGCTGCGGCGGTTAGCGGGGAGGCTGAGGTGGTGATTGAAGCTACGGAAGATGCTGAATTTTTGCTGTTTGATTTGGCATAGAATAGCATACGAAATCCCCGGCTTCTCCCAGAAGTCGGGGATTTGAAATTACTCGGCGGTTGAAACCGCTACTACAAAAACGAAGTCCGCCTTCGCGGACTAATAAATTAATCAGCCATCCAAGATTTTGTCCCAAAAATACCTGCTACAAGTTCGGGAATGCCAAAATCAACATCTAAGCTTTCCCAGTGCACGCTACTACCGGAAGGCGGCAGCCAAACATCAGCAAGTTGTTCTGGTGAAGCAGCTTCTAAGCCTTGTGCCAGCTTTGGCGGAAAAGAAAAAATAGCGCCGTTTTTCAGCTTGATAACTATTAAATCTTCCGACTGGTTATACTGCACTGATTCGGCGCGGGGTTCTGTAGCCTCAGCGTTTTTCCATGCTTGCTTGGCTTTTGCTATTTGATCTCGGAGATTTTCCTCAGTTAACTCTTTGTCCCAGTTTCTAAATACCATATATTTCTTGCCATCGGTTTTGTTAAGTTTGGATACTTGATTATTGCCGCATGGGATTGTGTTAAGCGGACTGTGAAGGACATGATACTTAATCATGGGTTACTACTTAGGAAATAAGTAAATAGGAGGAAGAAAGTAAATTTTATTTGTGATATTTTTGCTAAAGTTAAGTGTTTAGGATAAATTTTTATGCAACAAAACCCGATCGCCAGAAAGCATCTTATTGGGAGCCTGATCACTGGTTTAGCAGTTGGCGCACTCGCGGGCGCACCTATCGGCTGGATGGCTAATGGGGAATATTCCCAGCAGCGTTTTGCTAAACTTATCATTTGCCAACAACAAAATAGAGATCAGCCAGTTGCTATTGTTGAGGCTAGGTGCGGTTCCCGATTCTAAATTTTTCTGCTAGCCAGAGGGCTGTGTCAAATATTTTTAGGCTTGTGCGAATGTCGAAAGTTCGATCGCGCAAACACTCTTCCATTCTCAACCGTCAAGACGCCACAAACCGGATAACTTTTCCGTCAGTTGATATGTGGGTATGTTAAATTGACACAAAAATGAATTACAGCAGAACAATTCCGGCTATTTTGAGTGCTACGATCGCCCTGAGTTCGATCGCCCTCATCCCACTCACATCACCTCAAATCGCCCTCGCATTAACCGCCGACAAAGTTAAAACCGTTGCCCAACAAATTACTGTTCGCATCCAGGGGCCAAAAGGCGGTTCAGGAGTAATTTTAGAGAAGCAGGGCAGCACATACTATATTCTCACAAACTGGCACGTTGTCGATAAAGCTGGCGATTACGAGGTCGTAACTCCCGACGGCAAAGCTCACTCTGTATCATACAGCCTCGTGCGGCGAATGCCCGGTGCGGATTTGGCGATCGTGCCCTTCAGCAGCACTCAAAGCTACCCCCTGGCTCAATTAGCCAATTCCGCAGCAACTAAGGGAAACAAGGCTTATGTGGCGGGCTGGCCGATATCCGGCGGTTCTCTGAGACAGCCGATTTTCATCGCCACGGAAGGTCAGCTCACCGGCCGCCAAACTCCCTGGAACGGCTATACTTTGGTATACAACAACTTAGTGAGAGCGGGCATGAGTGGGGGCCCGGTGCTCGATGACGCGGGGCGAGTTGTCGCAATTAACGGCATTGTCAGGTTAGAGGACAACTCTGATAAAATCGTGGCGGCGGGAATAGAGATTAATACTTTCATGAAATGGCGATCGACTATTTCACTGCCAGTAGTTCCCCAATCTCCTACTGCCGGAAACCCGAAAACTCCGGCGAATAATGCGCTTCGCACGCCCGCAAGTGCGAGATCCTTTGCTGCCACAAATACTCTCAAAGGGCCTTCGGAAGTTGTTAGTTCCCTTGCCCTTGCTTCCGCTTATTTTACCACAGGAAATAGCAACGGCACAATCTCAGTTTGGAATTTTCCCAGCGGGCAATTAAAAACTACTCTGCAAGGACACACAGAAGCAGTAAATGCACTGGCAGCGAGTGCGGATGGCAAGGTTTTAGCTAGCGGTAGCGACGACAAAACTGTGAAAATTTGGAATTTAGAAACTGGCGCGGTTGTACGCACTTTAAGCGGGCATTCCAATGCTGTTTCGAGCGTTGCCGTTAGTCCTGACGGTCAATTTGTAGCCAGCGGTAGTTGGGACAAAACGATTAAGATTTGGAACGCTAAAACGGGGGAGTTGCTGCGGACTTTGACTGGGCATTCTGGGTTGGTGAATGCTGTTGCAATTAGTCCTGACAACAAAACTTTAGCTAGTGGCGGTAAAGACGGTTCAATTAGGTTGTGGAATTTAGTTACAGGTCAAGCAATTCGCACGATCAGTGGCAAAAACTTGGCTGTTTTGTCGCTAGCTTTTACTCCCGACGGCAAGAGTTTAGCTGCGGGAAATAGCAACGGTACAATCGGTTTGTGGAATGCCGGAAACGGGCAGTTAATTCGCCGTTTAAGCGGGCATACCGACGGAGTTTGGTCAGTGGCATTCAGTCGGGATGGCACTACGTTGGTTACTGGGAGTTGGGATAAGAGTGTGAGGCTTTGGGATGTGCGATCGGGCGAATTGAGAGGTAATTTGAGCGGGCATTCTGGCTATGTTAGTGCTGTGGCGATTAGCAGCGATGGGAAGACTATTGTTAGTGCGGGTTGGTTGGGGGAAATTAAGATTTGGAAACGGGGAAGTTGAGAGTGCGATCGAATGTGCTACGATTAAATGAGAGCGTCATTGAACAACACAAATAGTCACCCAAACAGTTTCGTCAAAAGGTGAAAAATGAGTACCTTAATAACTAAATTACCGACAGACACCTGGGTGGTAGCAACATGGGAAGAATTCATCGCGATGGCAGATGACCCAGCTTACAGTAAAGCCAAATGCTATTACCGCAACGGACAAATGAGGATTGAAACTATGTCAGTAGGGCCTGATCGTGCACAGGATAATGCGATCGCACTTTTCGCAATTAACCTATTTTGTACTATCAAAGGTATTTCTCTTAACGGATTGGATAACTGTAGCTACCGGAAAACAGGAGTGCGAGAGTGTCAACCGGATGTATCATACTATATTGGAGAAAGAGCGCAATTAGCACCGAGGGGAAGTTCGATCGCAAGTCTTGACGTTACCCCACCGCCAGATTTAGTCATAGAAGTTGCTGACTCAACTTTGGCTGATGATATTGGTGAAAAACGGTTGCTTTACGAAGAGTTAAAAGTTGCTGAATATTGGGTAGTAGACGTGCAGAAATCTCAAATTATTGCCTTTGCTATTATTGCTGATAATGGCAGTCGGCGGCTTGTGCGATCGGAAGTTTTGCCGGGATTAACTATTGCTGTGTTGGAAGAGGCTTTGCGGCGGAGTCGCACTGAAGATCAAGCACAGGTAGGGGCTTGGTTGTTGGCTCAATTTCAGCAGTAATCCAAATAGAAAGCGATCGCCCTCTCTGCAAAAAAGCGCGATTGTCCAACCTACTCGATCTTAACTCCCCAAGCTAAACTACTAAATCTTCGATCGAGAATTTCAATAAGTCGCACAGGGCTTTCATCTGTGCTGGGTATAGCTTGGGGACGTGTCTGTCGGTTTCCCAGTTGATTACTGTGGATTCCACCACATTACACGCTCTTGCCACTTGTATTCGAGTCAAACCTAGACTTTCACGTCTTTCTCTTAGCTTTTGCCCCAGCGTCATTATATGTCCCGTACTTAGTTCAGTTTATTCTATTTATTCAGTTGACTATATGTAGTTGGTGTCATAACCTAGAGATAGACACAAAGTCTAACAAAAGTCAAAAGCCAGTCCGCGCCCTAGACAAGCATTGAACTGGCTTTGGCTCCAACACTGAATGGAGACAAACTTAATTATGCCCTACAAACAGCGCCTTAACAGGTGGTTGGTTGTTCGCCTGCTTCCCAATATGCAGCGAATCACTGTGGCCCACTTTTTCAGGCATTCCGATGCTGACGGCTATCTGCGGATCGTCCGGCAGTTAATCCCCCATGCTCAATTTGTGATTGTTTTTAATGCCGATATCAACCTAGAAACAGCGCCTAACAACATCGAAGGCAGCTAGTAGAGGGTTCGGGTAGGCACGGACTCTACTGGTAGGGTGCGTCGGTTGGTAGCGATTCGATGTACATCGGCTAATCATTTCCCCGCGCCGCACCCTACTACCTAGCATTTTGCTTCAACTAGACAGCAGGAGTCCCGCGCTCTACCGCAGGGCGTGAGCGTCGGAAGGAATGCGCGTGAGTGAAGAGATCCACCCCTGACCAAAACCGACAATCTTTAGATGTTGTACGGGAAGGGGTGGTCGAAGAACGAACAGATTCCTGATCCTGCCCCTTGTTTTTACTATCTTCACGAGATACAATAATACCAAAGTTCGTGAAAATAATGTCCCAAGTAATCACCGCCAAGCTAAAACTAAAACTGACTGCCGAGCAAAAAGCTTTGGTGTCTCAGACTGCTTTAGCCTACCGAGATGCCTTGAATTACACTTCACAAGTTGCTTTTGATGCAGGCAAAACCAGCAATGGTGCTAAGTTACAGAAAGCGGTCTACAACGAATTGCGGGTTCGATTTGGGCTGGGAGCGCAAATGGCTTGCAATGTACCCAGACAAGTGTCTGGAACCTATAAGACTCTGTGGACTAAGGTAAAACAATCTAACGATGCTATTGCTAAAGGCTACACGAAGAGACGGTATAAAGGGCTAGACAAAGCCCCCAAATATATATCTCGAACTTGTACCCTAAATTATCAACGTGACTACTCTTTTAAAGCCGAGAGGCAAGTGAGTATCATCACTCTCCAAGGTCGAATAGTGGTCTCGTATGATGGTTACAATAAGCATTTAGATTTAATTGCTAATGGTGCCAGGATTGGAGCGGCTAAAATTGTCTATCAGCGTTCCTCCAAGATATACTATCTGATGGTAAGTATCGAAATAGAAACGCCTAAGATTGACCCACTGAAAATAACTAGAGTCTCTGGTGTTGACGTGGGTATGCGCTACTTAGCGGTGGAAATAGACTTGCAAAATAAGGCTAAATTCTACTCAGGGAAGAATGCTAGACATAAAGCTAACCGCTACCATAAAGCACGGATGACTCTTCAGCGTAAAGACACTCGTTCAGCGAAGCGAAGACTAATCGCTTTGTCTGGGAAAGAAAGACGGTTTATCGCTGATGTAAACCACCTGATCAGTAAGGATATTGCCAAACCTAACACCCTAATTGGACTAGAAAACCTCACCGGAATACGGGACAGGACTAGGAGGAAATCGGGCAGGAAGGCAAGCAAAAAGAGACGTAGAGCTAATCGAAATAAAGCTAAATGGTCTTATGCCGAATTGCACGGGTATATCGACTACAAAGCCAATCTAAATGGTTCGTTAGCAACTAAAGTTCCGGCTCATGACACATCGAAAAGTTGTCCTAAATGTGGACATAGTTCGGATGCTAATAGACCAAACAAAGGACTATTGTTTCGATGCGAATGTTGTAGTCATGAGTTACACGCTGATTTGGTTGGTGCGCGAAATATTGCAATGAGAGCGTTGCTTGTCCGGCAAGACTGGATGAGCACGGGGAGCTTGTCAGCATCCCCTGATGTATCGAGCGGTGAAACCAAAGCCCAAATCCTACAAAGGTTTTCGGAATTGCGGTGGAGTTCAGATACAAGCCCACATCATAGCGGTACTCCGCTTGATGCTGGGTAGTTGACAGTCCGATCGACCCTTATGATAGATTTGGTTCTTGCCAGACTACACTGGAAGACAAAATCAAATTAAAAATTTCGCCATAAATTCGATCGACCCGCCGATCGGGCGGGACTTTCCCCTTCGTGGAACAGGCGTCCCGCCTGTGGTTGGTAAAGTAAATCTAAAATCTCAAACCTAAAATCGCGTGACTTCTGACAAATGATTGAAGTAGATGCCTTGAGCAAAACTTACGGTTCGACCGCAGCGATCGCGGACGTGTCTTTTTCGGTCGAATCAGGAGAAATTCTCGGTTTTTTGGGGCCAAACGGCGCGGGCAAAACCACAACGATGCGGATTTTGTCGGGATATTTGCCGGCATCCAGCGGTACGGCCCGCATCGCCGGCATGGATGTTCACGAAAACTCGATGGCCGTCAGACAGCGCATCGGCTATCTGCCGGAAAACCCGCCGCTTTATCCAGAAATGACTGTGGAAGGGTTTCTGTTTTTTGTGGCCCGGATTAAGCAAGTACCTGCGGGCGATCGCGCACGACGAGTTACCTCCGCGATCGAACGCTGTGGCCTGGTTGATAAACGCAAAGTTTTAATCCGCAAGCTTTCTAAAGGATTTCGCCAGCGCGTCGGTATCGCCCAGGCGATCGTCCACGACCCCCCGGTAATTATCTTAGACGAACCAACCGTCGGCCTCGACCCCCGACAAATCATCGAAGTCCGCAATTTAATCAAAAGCCTTGGCGGCCAGCACACAATCATCCTTTCCACGCACATTCTGCCGGAAGTCAGCATGACTTGCAACCGCGTCACCATCATCAATCGCGGTAAAATCGTCGCTGCGGGTACTCCCGAAAATTTGATGGGAGAGTTGGCGGTGGGAGAGGGTTACGAAGTCGAAGTTGAAGGCGAGGCCGATTTGGTAAACAGTCTGCTGTTGCCTTCTTTGGAAAATTTGCGGGGAGTTCGATCGATCGAATTGATTCCAAGCAATCAATTTTTAGTGAGTCGCTACCGCCTGCGGGCATTGTGCGAACCCGACATAGAACCCGGACGAGAAATTGCCGCAGCTATCCTCGCATCTGGATTTGGACTGTGCGAAATGCGTCGCTCTCGCGCTACTCTGGAAGATGTGTTTTTAAGGCTGACAGCGGCTGAAAAGAAACCGGAAGAAAATCTGGTTCACACCGAACCAGAGGTCGATCGAAATCTCCAAGAATCAGCAGAAATTCAAGACTCGATCGCCGATTCTCATCAATCGGAATCGCAACCGATTGTCGAAAATTCGCTAGTTTCAGATAGGCAAGAGTCGATCGAGCATTCTCAACCAGAATCAGAACCAGTTGTCGAAAAAGTAGAGTCGATCGAGCATTCTCAACCAGAATCAGAACCAGTTGTCGAAAAAGTAGAGTCGATCGAGCATCCTCAACCAGAACCGATAGTCGAAAATCAGCCCGTTGTTTCAGAAACAGTAGAGTCGAACGAGCATCCTCAACCAGAACCGATTGTCCAAAATCTGCAAGTTGTAGAAACAGTAGAGTCGATCGAGCATCATCAACCAGAACCGATTGTCCAAAATCTAGAAGTTTCAGAAACAGTAGAGTCGAACGAGCATCCTCAACCAGAACCGATAGTCGAAAATCAGCCCGTTGTTTCAGAAACAGTAGAGTCGAACGAGCATACTCAACCAGAATCCGAACCAGTTGTAGAAACCGTACAGCCGATAAAAGGGAACAATCTCAGTTTGGGTGTCACAGGAACCAGATCATCTTACTCGCTACAGATATCTAAACAAGCAAGCAGGATGCTCACTTTTGTAAAAAACATTTTTTACAAAAGTGAGATACTCCCGATCGAACCTTCTCCACCAGCATCGGAACCAGTTGTAGAAACAGTAGAGTCGAACGAGCATCCTCAACCAGAACCGATAGTCGAAAATCTAGAAGTTTCAGAAACAGTAGAGTCGATCGAGCATTCTCAACCAGAACCGATAGTCGAAAATCTGCCCGTTGTTCCAGAAACAGTAGAGTCAATCGAGCATCATGAACGAGAATCCGAACCAGTTGTCGAAACAGTAGAGTCGAGCGACTATTCTCAACCAGAACCGATTGTCCAAAATCTGCAAGTTGTAGAAACAGTAGAGTCGAGCGACTATTCTCAACCAGAATCTGAACCAATTGCAGAAACAGCAGAGGAAATAAGCGATTTAGAACCTGGAATGCAACCAGTGGCAGATTTTCTGGAAACTGTAGAAAGACAAGAATCGATCGAGCATTCTCAACCAGAACCGATAGTCGAAAATCTACTCATTGTCGAAACACCAGAGTCGATCGAGCATTCTCAACCAGAACCGATAGTCGAAAATCTACTCATTGTCGAAACACCAGAGTCGATCGAGCCTTCTCAACCAGAACCGATTGTCCAAAATCTACTCATTGTAGAAACAGTAGAGTCGATCGAACTTTCTCAACCAGAACCGATTGTCGAAAATCTACTTATTGTAGAAACAGTAGAGTCGATCGAACTTTCTCAGCCAGAACCGGTTGTCGAAAATCTACTTATTGTAGAAACAGTAGAGTCGATCGAGCTTTCTCAGCCAGAACCGGTTGTCGAAAATCTCAAAGTTTCAGAAACACCAGAGTCGATCGAACTTTCTCAGCCAGAACCGGTTGTCGAAAATCTCAAAGTTTCAGAAACACCAGAGTCGATCGAGCTTTCTCAGCCAGAACCGGTTGTCGAAAATCTGCTGATTGTTCAAATGGTAGAGCCGATCGAGCTTTCTCAGCCAGAACCGGTTGTCGAAAATCTCAAAGTTTCAGAAACACCAGAGTCGATCGAACTTTCTCAACTAGAACCGATTGTCGAAAATCTGCTGATTGTTCAAATGGTAGAGCCGATCGAGCTTTCTCAGCCAGAACCCCAACCGATTTTAGATGCACCAAAGTCGATAGAGCTTTCTCAACCAGCACCAGAACCGATTTTAGATGCACCAAAGTCGATCGAACTTTCTCAGCCAGAACCGATTGTCGAAAATCTACTCATTGTAGAAACAGTAGAGTCGATCGAACTTTCTCCACTAGAACCTGAACCGATTGTAGAAACAGTAGAGTCGATCGAGCATTCTCAACCAGAACCAGAACCGATTTTAGATTCACCAAAGTCGATCGAACTTTCTCAACCAGAATCAGAACCGATTTTAGATGCACCAAAGTCGATCGAACTTTCTCAACCAGAATCAGAACCGATTTTAGATGCACCAAAGTCGATCGAACTTTCTCAACCAGCACCAGAACCTATTTTAGATGCACCAAAGTCGATCGAGCTTTCTCAACCAGAATCAGAACCGATTTTAGATGCACCAAAGTCGATCGAGCTTTCTCAACCAGAATCAGAACCGATTGTAGATGCACCAAAGTCGATCGAACGTTCTCAACCAGAATCAGAACCGATTGTAGATGCACCAAAGTCGATCGAACGTTCTCAACCAGAATCCCAACCAGTTGTAAAAAATCGGCCAATTAAAAAAAAGCCACAACCGAGTAGCGATTCTCGGCCCGAACAGCCACCTGTTACCAAAAAGCGACCAATAGAAAGAAAAAAACAGGATAGCGACAGCAGTGAAACACCACCCGCAGGCGACTCAGAATGAACCAATTACCAATGCCCAATTACCCATTCCCAATTCCTAAATGTTAGTAATGATTAGTAATATTGTCGCAATTTACCGCAAAGAACTACAAAGCTATTTTGCATCGCCATTAGCCTATGCCATCGCAGCAGTCTTTTGGCTAATCACCGGCTACTTTTTAATAGCCATCCTCCTAGCCCCCGACGGGTTAATTCCCCAAATCGGCCAGCGAGACCAAATGGGAATTACCGAACCTCCCATCGACGTAGCCTACGAATTCCTGCAACTCTTCCTGCGAATCATGGGTTCCCTTTCCTTGTTCGTACTACCCGTACTCTCAATGGGACTTTACGCAGAAGAACGCAAACGTGGAACCTTAGAACTATTAGCCACATCGCCCTTAACAAACTGGGCCGTTGCTACCGGCAAACTCCTGGGAGTTTTAACATTTTATACCACAATGTTGCTGCCCCTGCTGTTCTGCGAGGCGATCGCCCTCAGTTCCTCAACCCCACCCGTACCCCCCGGAGTTCTTCTGCTAGGACACGGCGGCTTAATCTTACTAGCAGCAGGAGTATTGTCCCTCGGAATGTTTATTTCCTCCCTCACCGACAGCACAATTTTATCAGCCATCCTCACCTTCACTCTAGTATTATTTCTCTGGGTGATCGATGCAGTCGCCGTCAGTATCGGTGGCCCCTTCGGAACAGCATTAGGACATTTGTCGCTCCTAACAAATTACACCAATCTTGTCAAGGGAGTTTTCGATACCAGCAGTTTAATTATGTTTGCCAGTTACATCATTTTAGGAGTATTTCTGACCGCCCAATCCATCGATGCCTTGCGATATCAGCGTTCTTAAAAACACTAGACAAGGCCGAGACAGAGAAGGTTATTTTTGCCAAAGTAAAGAGAAGTAAAGAGCAAAGGGAAGGTTATTTTTCCCTGTTAATCATTCTACAAAATACCTCAAACAATGAGATTTATCAATCCCAAAATCGACTTTGCGTTCAAAAAAATATTCGGTTCCAGCGACAGCAAAGACATCCTGATTAATTTTTTAAACGCCATCCTTTATGAAGCCCAGCCGGTCATCGAAGACTTAGAAATAATCGACTCCCAACCAGAACCTCAAACTCTCGCAACCCAAGACACACACCTAGATGTCAAAGCCACAATTAACGGCGGCAGAATCGCCCTAGTTGAAATTCAACTAATCAACGTGCCTTCCTTTGGAAACAGAGTTTTGTACAACGCTGCCAAAAGCTACAGCCAGCAATTAACAGGAAAAGAACGCTACGAAAGACTAAAAACAGTAATTTCCTTGAAAATTGCCGACTTTGAAATGTTTGAAAATCAGCCCGAATTTATGTCACGGTTTGTTTTCCAAGAAAAAGAACAACAGTTTGAGTGTCCAGATACTGAAATAGAATTAGTATTTATCGAACTGCCAAAATTTAGCAAGGAATTAGCAGAATTAGAAACAACCGCAGATCAATGGATTTACTTTCTAGAAAATACCAGCACTCTGGAGACAGTACCAGAAACACTCAGTGCCGTTCCCGAAATTCAGAAAGCTTTTAGAATTGCCAGCGAGGAAAACTTCACTCAGGAAGAATTAAATGAATTGCAGAAGCAAGAACTGTGGATTCAAGACCAGCAGATTGCCATAGATGTAGCCAGAGAACAGGTGACAAAAGCTGCTCAAGTCTCGTTAATATTGCGTCAGCTAGTGAAGCGCTTAGGCACAATACAACCGGAAACTGAAAACAGCATCCGTCAATTAGGTATACAGGAATTAGAAGAACTAGGAGATGCCGTGATCGATTTCAACAAGCCATCCGATTTAACAGCATGGTTGCAGGCTAATGCGATATAGAATAACATCCTCCAACCATAATTTTGTCACTCAATATTTACATTATGAAAATTAGGAAAACAAATTGGAAATACGTTTTTTTGCTGGGCCCCCTCCTCATCGCAGCGGGGGTAACAGCAGCACTTGTATCTGGAGTATGGGAACCTCTGACAGTCGGTTTAGTGATTGCAGGAGCAGTGACGATCGCCCTTTGGCTGCTATATTTGAGTTACGAACAAAGCTTTTGGGGGCAGCGTTCCACTCAAGCCAGCACCAACGCCCTGATTGCCACCCTAGCCGTCTTTGTGATTCTCGGAGTAATTAACTTCATAGCCGTTCGCTATCCCGTCCGCATTGACTTAACAGAAAGCCAACAATTTACCCTTGCCCCGCAGACTCAACAAATACTGCGAAACCTGCAACAAACAGTCAAAGTTTGGGTATTTGACCCCATCCAAAATCCCCAAATCAAAGAATTGCTGCAAAACTACAAACGCGAGGGAGGCGAAAAGTTCCAATTCGAGTTTGTTGACCCGCAGGCCCAACCTGGAAAAGCGCGGGAATTTAGCATTACCAGCATCGGAGAAGTTTACCTGCAATCCGGCGACAAAAAACAAGTTCTGCAAAAAGGTGGGACTGCTTTTGGTAGCGACCCAAATCAAGGGCTTTCAGAGATAAAACTTACCAATGGCTTAGAAGAAATCCTGAGCACTCGCGTTGCTACAGTTTACTTTTTACAAGGCAAAGGAGCCCGCCCGATACAGGAAGGTCAAGGCGGAATTCAGCAAGCTGAAAAAGCTTTGAAAGATAAATACTACAACGCCCAAACGCTGAATTTGACCGAACGCAAAGAAGTGCCAGAAGATGCAGATGCTTTAATCGTTCCCGGGCAGGACAAACCGTTTTCCGATACAGAAATTAAAGCACTAAAAGCTTATCTCGATCGCGGTGGCAGTTTATTGTTAATGGTAGACCCGGCAATTGATACGGGATTGGGCAAATTGCTGGAAGAATGGGGCGTAAAACTAGACACCCGTTTGGCCATCGATGCTTCGGGCACTGGTCAAAGATTTGGCCTGGGCCCCACGGTTCCCACAGTCAGGCGCTACGGCGAACATCCGATTACTCAAAGTTTTGGCAACGGCATTTCATTTTATCCGTTTGCGCGTGCTTTGGAAACCTCGCCAGTAGAAGGGATAGAGGCAAAACCGCTGATTTGGACGAGTCAGGAAAGTTGGGCGGAAAGCGATTTAACGACTAAGAAATTGGAGTTCGATCAGAAGACCGATCGACAAGGCCCGCTATTATTAGGTGTAGCTTTAGTTCGATCGTCCACTGACACCACTCCCTCAAAGCCCTCACCTTCACCAACACCAACTTCCCCCTCGCCTTCACCCCAAGCATCGCCGACAGATTCCCCATCGCCGATAGATTCACCCTCACCCACAGATTCCCCATCGCCGACAGATTCACCCTCACCGATAGATTCACCCTCACCGACAATTTCCCCATCGCCGACAGATTCCCCATCGCCGACAGATTCCCCATCGCCGACAGATTCACCATCGCCGACAGATTCCCCATCGCCGACAGATTTCCCATCGCCGACAGATTCACCCTCACCGACAACTTCCCCATCGCCGACAGATTTACCATCACCGACAACTTCGCCAACAGCTTCCCCAATCAGCTATTCGGTGATTGTCTCGCAAGAAGCTACGCCTCCAGCATTACCGACGACTTCGCCAACACCCACAGCATCTCCCACAGCATCTCCCACAGCATCTCCCAGTCCAACCGCAACTCCTTCTGTGCCTTCAGCTTCTAGAAAAACATCGCGAATGGTAGTAATTGGCACATCTCAATTTGTGACTAACGGTTGGTTTGACCAACAACTCAATAGCGACGTGTTTCTCAATTCAGTCAGTTGGTTGAGTAAACCAGACCAGCAAAGCTTTTCTATCAGTCCGAAAAAAGCTACCAACCGTCGCATTAACATGACGGCTATCCAAGTAGGATTGCTGGTTTTAGCTTGGCTAATTTGGCCTTTACTCGGACTGGGAATTGGGGGCGCTATCTGGTGGAAGAGAAGATAAGTTAGTTGACAGTTGACAGTTGTCAGTTGACAGTTGTCAGTTGACAGTTGTCAGTTGACAGTTGTCAGTTGTTATTAATAACAGACTCCCCAATGCCCAATTCCCAATTCCCGATGCCCAATGCCCAATTCCCAATGCCCAATTCCCAGTTACTATGAAATTGCAGAAAAATACATTTGTATTGATAGCCGTCGCACTTAGCATGACTGGGTTGGTTGCTTTGTTCGAGATGCAAGTGGCTCCTAAACAGGAAGCTGCTAAGGAAGAAAAACAGAAAATTTTTGCTTTTAACTCCGATCGCGTACAATTCTTTACAGTCAAAACTCCCGAAAAAATATTGACTTTTGAGCGAGTTTATGCTACAAAAGGAGGCAAGTCTAGCTGGGAAATGAAATTGCCAGTGCAAGCACACGCAAGTCAGGCATCGGTGGATTTTTTGCTAGACAGGCTGGCAACAGGAAAGAGCGATCGCACGATTAATACTACTGCTGCTCAACTGCCCGAATTCGGTCTCGACCAACCCCAAGCTACAGTCACAGTAAAACTGGACAACCAGGAAACTCACCGCCTAGTTTTAGGCAAAACAGACTTTAGCGGCCGCTTCTTGTACGCTCAAGCCAATCCGCCGGAAGCGCCCCCTCAAAATTCCGCCCAAAATTTGCCCGTGCTGCTAGTGCCTTTTGACTTTAAAAATGCCGTCCAACGACCTTTGTCAGAGTGGAAAAAAGCAGAAGCACCCAAGACCGAGAAACCGCAAAAACCCTCTCCCACGCCAAGTCCTGAGAATAAATAGATGCCCAGTTGATCTGAGATGTTGCACCATTCTCAATAAGCCTTTTATGAACAGGCAAGATGCCTGTTCCACAAAGAGTGAATTGTCTTGTGGAACAGGCCGGAAAGCCTGTTGCTGACAATGGTGCCTGTTCCACAAAGAGTGAATTGTCTTGTGGAACAGGCCGGAAAGCCTGTTGCTGACAATGGTGCCTGTTCCACAAAGAGTGAATTGTCTTGTGGAACAGGCCGGAAAGCCTGTTGCTGACAATGGTGCGCTCTGGGATAGAATTTAAAGAACCAATCCCAAAACCTGTTACATCCAACATTCCTCACCTAAAATACAGAAAAGTCTAAACTTAAACTGTATTTAAGTGGCGTGCATTACCCCCAGGAAAGGGCGAATATGTTTCAGACAGCACTCAACCAAGGTACGACAGCAACGGATACAGCGCTTGACGTTGAACTCCGCAAGGTATTTAAGGTATTTAATGGCGAAACCGCAGTCCGTGGAGTTGACCTCAACATCCGCCAAGGAGAATTTTTTAGCATCCTCGGGCCCAGTGGCTGCGGCAAGACTACGACGCTGCGCTTAATCGCTGGGTTCGAGACTCCCTCGGCGGGCGAATTGATGATTCGCGGCCAGTCGATGACCAACACTCCAGCTTACCGCCGTCCGGTAAATACTGTGTTTCAAAGCTATGCTTTGTTCGGACACATGAATGTCTGGGACAATATCGCTTTTGGATTGCGGATCAAAAAGCTGGGGAAAGCAGAAATTGAAGAACGGGTACGGGAAGTTTTGCAATTGGTGAAAATGGAATCTTTCGCCAACAGGTTTCCCGGTCAAATGTCGGGCGGCCAGCAGCAGCGGGTGGCTTTGGCGAGAGCTCTGGTAAATCGACCGGCTGTTCTGCTGTTGGACGAACCCCTGGGTGCTCTGGATTTGAAGTTGCGGAAGCAGATGCAGTTGGAACTGTCGAATTTGCATCAAGAATTGGGTTTGACTTTTGTGATGGTGACTCACGACCAAGAAGAGGCGATGAGTCTGTCTGACCGGATTGCGGTGATGCACGAGGGCAGGATTGAGCAAATTGGCTCTCCTGAAGAAATTTATGAGTGTCCGCAGACGGCTTTTGTGGCGGATTTTATTGGCGATACGAATTTGTTTGCGGGTACGGTAGAATCGATCGACCGATCGACTATCACAGTTCGCACATCAGCCAATCTGAAAATAATCGTTCAGCAGTCGGATATGTGGAATGGTGTCACAGGCGACTCTGTTGTGGTCAGCGTTCGGCCGGAAAAAGTATATTTGAATCTCTACCAGCCGGAAGTGTCGGTCAACTGTTTTGAAGGGCGGCTCAAAAATACTATGTACATGGGGACGCACGTTCATTACGTCGTTGAGTTGCCGTCGGGCGATAAAATTACAGTGCGCCAGCCAAATACCGGCGGTTCTTTCCCAGATCCGCACACGCCGATTTACGCTTACTGGGGAACTACTGATTGTCTCGCTTTGACTGATCGGAATTAGTCAGTTGGCAGTTGGTAGTTGGCATTAGTCATTAGTCATTAGTCATTAGTCATTGGTGATTTGTTGGTGGTTCGTTCTCCTAACAAATAACATAGGACAATTCCCAATTCCCGATTAGCAATTCCCAATTACCAATTCCCCAATCCCCAATTCCCCAATCTAAAATCTAAAATCTAAAATCTAAAATCGAACTGTGCCTCCGACTAACTTACCAATTTCCAGGATTTTTCCGGCTAATTCTACACGCCGTCAGTTCCTAAAAAATTCGGCGGCGACAATTTCCGGTTTAGCTGTTTCGAGTTGTGGCTGGCGGCTTGCAGACGTACAATCTGCTCCTCCCGTCAAAGGTGATGCCGACCAACTTTTCATCTATACTTGGGCAGGCTATACCGATAACGCTTTGCTCGATCGCTTTGCCGAAAAAACAGGCATCCGCGTCATCGCAGATGTATTCGACTCCAATGAGTCGATGCTGGCGAGAGTTCAAGCCGGTGGCGCCCGCGCCTACAGCATCATTTACCCGTCTGACTACATGGTGATTCAGATGACGGAACTGGGGCTGTTGAGCCAATTAGACCACTCGATTTTGGGCGGACTCGATCGGCTCAAAAAACAGTTCCAAAACCCCGTCTATGACCCAGGAAACCGCTACAGCGTCCCTGTGAGTTGGGGAACCACAGGCTTAATTTACAACAGCGAACAGCTCAAAGAAGCTCCTGAAGATTGGGACTATTTGTGGAAGCACAAACAGGAGTTAGCAAGGCGAATGACGCTGGCAAATGATGTTCGAGAAGTGATGGGTGCTGCGCTGCGGATGTTGGGCTATTCTCTCAATTCTACGAACCCAGAGCAAGTGAAACAAGCTTATGAAAAGTTGGTTGAACTCAAACCGGCGATCGCATCTTTTACCACTGATGCTTGGCGGCCGCAAATGCTGACGGGGGATTTGAAGGTAGCTATGTGTTATTCTTCTGATGCTAATGAGGTAATTCCAGATAATGACAAATTGCGCTATGTTGTGCCAAAAAGCGGTTCTTCTCTGTGGACTGACACTTTAGTAATTCCTAAAGGTGCTCCCAATCCCGAAGCAGCTTATAAGTGGATTAACTTTATGCTGCAAGCGGATGTCGCTGCTTCTTTAGTAGAACGGCTCAGTTTCTCAACTCCTTCGGAAGATGCTTTTAGTTTGCTGACGCCGGAAGTCCGCGAAAATGAAATTCTTTTCCCTTCTGAGGCAACTTTGAAAAATTGCGAAGGTGTTGCTCCGGTAGGAAAATTTATAGACGTGTACGATCGCTATTGGACTCAATTAACCAGCGGCTAATCTTATTTTTGCCATAAATTTCATGTAGATTTCGATTTACCGTGGGGTGGGGGCGGGTTTATGAGATTGTTTATTTTAGGCGATTATTGTAGGTGAACCCGCCCCTACATTACATTTCGATTTACCGTGGGGTGGGGGCGGGTTTATGAGATTGTTTATTTTAGGCGATTATTGTAGGTGAAACCCGCCCCTACAAATCAAAACTCAAAACTCAAAACTATTTATTTATGGCTGTTTCCACTCAAGCTCCCCCTCCTCTTCCTCCCGGTTCTCCCTCGAAGGCTGAAACTGTTTCTCGCTGGTCGGCGTGGGCTGGGCCACTGGCATTGCTCGGCCCTTCTGGCTTGTTGCTGCTTTTATTATTAGTCATACCAACTTTGGTGATTTTTCAGCTTAGTTTGGTGCCGAATATTAAGCCGGGAGACTTGGTGAATCCTTCGGGAATCGGCAATTACCTGCGAGTGTTTGAGCCGCTGAATTTGCAGGTGATTGGTCGATCGCTTTTTTTCGCAACGGGGACTACTATTCTGTGTTTGCTGCTGGGATTTCCCGTCGCTTACTGGATCGCCCTCAATGTCTCGAAAAAGTGGCGGAATTTAACTTTGTTAGGCTTTGTGTTGCCGCTGTGGACTTCTTCGCTGTTGCGATCGTATGCTTGGATTACAATTCTGCGTCCTACGGGGGTTCTCAACTCGCTGCTGGCACTTGTAGGAATTCCTCCTCTGGAATTACTTAATCAAAGTTCCGCAGTTTTAATCGGCATGGCTTACAGTTATTTGCCTTATATAGTGACAATTCTTTACGCTTCTTTAGAAAAGTTAGACCGCAGGTTGCTAGAAGCATCTCAGGATTTGGGCGCCAATCCAGTGGAAACTTTCTGGAAAGTGACAGTACCTCAGACGATGCCGGGAATTGCTGCGGGTTCTTTGCTAGTATTTATTAGCTGTTTGGGCGATTTTGTCGATCCAGAGTTGCTCGGTGGAGCTTCGAGCATGACGGCGGCTCGTTTGATTTACAATCAGTTTTTGGGAGCGACTCAAAATTGGGGTCTGGGTTCGGCTCTGAGTATGGTATTAATCTTTGCAGTGAGTATCGGAATTGCCCTTTTGCTCAAATATGGCGATCGTAATGCAATTTAAAGAAGTCATTAGTCAGTAGTTATTAGTCATTAGTTATTGGTTACTGGTTATTGGTAGCTACTCACAAATAACAACTGACAACAACCGATTACCAATTACCAATTACCAATTAATTACCAATTACCGATTACCGAGAAATGGAAAATACCCCCGAAAATACACAGGAGGACATACAAGCCGATATGTACTTAAAACCTAAATTTAAGGTTTCTTGGCAGGTAATATTTGCCGTTGTGATGTTTTTTTATATGTACCTGCCCATCCTGGTACTCACCTTTTACAGCTTTAACAAATCGCGTTTTAGCGCCGGCTGGGAAGGATTTACCTTAGATTGGTACGTTAAATTATTTAGCGATACGCGGATTTTAATTGCCCTGAGAAACAGTTTAACAGTGGCTGTTTGTGCAGTGGCAATCTCGGCGGTACTCGGCACTTTGATGGCGGTTGGTTTAGCCCGCTACCGCTTTCCAGGCAAGAGTTTATATCAGGGAGTCTCCTACTTGCCGATTATTATTCCAGATATTGCTACCGCAGTTGCTACTCTGGTATTTTTAGCAGCGCTGGCGATTCCTCTGAGTTTGTGGACGATTGTCGCCGCTCACGTTGTGTTTTGTCTGGCTTACATCGCCCTAGCTGTTTCTACTAGATTGGCCGATTTAAACCCGTATTTAGAAGAGGCTGCCTTGGATTTGGGTGCAACGCCTGTTGAAGCTTTTATTAAAGTTTTGCTCCCTCAATTAATACCCGGAATTGTTTCGGGTTGTCTCCTGTCTTTTGTCCTCAGCATGGACGATTTTTTGATTGCTAGTTTTACCGCAGGTAGCGGGACTACAACTCTGCCGATGGAAATTTTTAGCCGAATTCGGACAGGAGTAAAACCGGATATTAATGCTTTGAGCGTGCTGTTGATAGTAGGTTCGGGAGGATTGGCGTTTTTAGCGGAATATTTGCGCGGCCGGGGCGAGCAAAAACGGACTCATTAGTCATAGGTTATTAGTCACCAAAAAACCCGGTTTCTTAAAGAAACCGGGTTTCTGAAGCGGTAAGGTGCGAAGTACGCAGCCTACATAGGTTCTGCGTCTAGGACAGAATTGCTGCTATTTTGCTGCTGGTAATTTCACTTTAGTAGCCAAACCTAGTGCTTCCAAAACTTGAATTGTCATCCAAGTGAAGTCAATCTCCCACCATTCCATCCCGTGACGCGCAGAGTATTGATAAGCATGGTGGTTGTTGTGCCAGCCTTCGCCGTAAGTCAGGACAGCCACCCACCAACAGTTAGTAGAACTATCCTTTGTTTCGTAAGTGCGGTAGCCAAATTTGTGAGTGGCGCTGTTAACAAACCAGGTGCAGTGATAAACGAAAACTAAGCGGACAAAAATTACCCAAACTACAAAGGGCCAGCCGGCTGCTAAGTAAAGCAACACGCCAAAGGCGATTTGAATTGGCAGAAAGTAATTTTGCAAAAACTGGTAAAAGGGGTCGCTCGAAATGTCTTTTGTGCAGCGGGGAATTTCAGCGTGAGCTGGACCTTTATATAGCATCCAGCCGAGGTGACTCCACCAAAAACCCTTTTGGGCATTGTGAGGGTCGAGCGCATTTTGGTCAGAGTGGGTGTGGTGCAATCGGTGCAGCCCAACCCAATCAATTATTCCTCCTTGACAGGCAAGGGCTCCGCAAAATGCTAGAAAGTATTCTACGAATTTTGGTGTCTGAAAACTGCGGTGGGTGAGCAGGCGATGCCATCCGAGAGTTATTCCCAAACCGCCGGTTATCCAGTGCATGAATACTGTTAAACCCACTGCTGTCCAATTGAAGTTACTGGGTAGCAGTGCGAACAAAGCGCCGATATGAAGTCCTGCTAAACTAATAACGTGCTTCCAATTGTATTGGAGTTTTTCTTGCGTTGCAATTGTCATTCTCTTTTTGATTTCTGATGAGATGCCGAGCTAGATTCACACATAATAGTTTGGATTGAGCAGTGAACTTTTTTGCTGCACACTTGCCCAAACTAATAAAGAATCAATGATAGATTTGGGATTAGGATTGAAAAAGATTTACGGTTGTATTTTGAAAATAAAAAATTTGGCTGCCAAACAAAATTTTTTGTTCCCAATTATATTATAACTGATTCTGGTTTTGGTTGGGTCGATCGCACCAGGGGATTCGATCTCTGTTCAACCCAACCTATACCGATCGCAAAAACAGGATTAGCCATTGGTCACCAGCCATTAGTCCAGAACTGATGAGCGACAACCAATGACTAATTGCCGATCGCTATTTTTCTGCTAATTTCACTTTGGTTGCCAAACCCAGCGATTGCAGCAATTGAATTGTCATCCAGGTGAAGTCGATTTCCCACCATTGGAGACCGTGGCGAGCCGAGTATTGAAAGGCGTGGTGGTTGTTGTGCCAGCCTTCGCCGTAGGTAAGGAGGGCAACCCACCAGCAGTTGGTCGAGCGATCGCCCGACTCGTAGGTGCGGTAGCCGAATTTGTGGGTAGCGCTGTTAACCAGCCAAGTGCAGTGGAACACCACCACGATCCGCAGAAACACGCCCCACACCACGAAAGACCAGCCGCCTAATAAATAAAGCAACACACCGAAGACAACTTGGATGGGGATAAAATATGCTTGGAGAAACTTGTATACTGGGTCGTCGCCGATGTCTTTAGTAAAGCGGGGGATTTCCACTCTGATCGGGAGATCCGATAGCATCCAGCCCATGTGGCTCCACCAGAAGCCTTGATTGGAATCGTGGGGATCTGTTTCGGTGTCGGAATGTATGTGGTGTAACCGGTGCATTCCTACCCAGTCGATCGGGCCACCTTCACAGGAAAGGGTACCGCAAATAACTAGAAAATACTCTAGCCATTTGGGTGTTTGAAAACTGCGGTGGGTGACGAGGCGGTGATATCCGAGAGTAATTCCTAAACCACCTGTTACCCAATGCAGGAAGACTGCTAGCCCGACCGCAGACCAGCTAAAATTACCCGGCAGCAAAGCAAATAAAGCACCGATGTGCAGAAAGGCCATAAAGCCTACGACAGGCCAATCAGGAGAAGTTTTTTTGGAAGTTGCAATCGTCATGAATATATTATGTTTACAAACTAGGGGCCGCATCTACGCCATAATGAACAGCGCGCACGCAAAGGGTGAGCGAGGTATAGATGAATAGCGTTTCACGGCTACAGGAAGCAGAACAGGCACTCTTTCAGATTTTTTCTGGTATTGACACTACAGTCAAGCAAAATCTTCAACGAGTCTTAAAAGCTTTTCGCAGCCACCGGGTTGGAGTCCACCATTTTGCAGGGGTTACGGGTTACGGCCACGATGATTTGGGTCGGGAGACTTTGGACGGGGTGTTTGCCGAAGTGGTAGGGGCCCAGGCTGCGGCTGTCCGGGTACAGTTTGTTTCGGGTACTCACGCGATCGCCTGTGCTCTTTTTGGCATCCTGCGTCCTGGTGACGAAATGTTGGCAGTGGCTGGTTCTCCCTACGATACTTTAGAAGAAGTGATCGGCTTGCGCGGGCAAGGTCAAGGTTCACTGCTTGAGTTTGGCATTAGTTACCGTGAGTTGCCTCTAACTCGCGAAGGAAGTTTGGATTGGCAGGCATTGAGCTCTACTATTTCAGCAAAGACTCGCCTGGTTTTTATCCAGCGCTCTTGCGGCTATTCTTGGCGGTCGAGTTTGTCTATTTCTGAGATTGAAAAAATCGTCGCCATAGTCAAACATCAGAATCCTAACACAATTTGCTTTGTTGATAATTGTTACGGGGAGTTTGTGGATGATTGCGAACCTACTGCTGTGGGTGCGGATCTGATGGCTGGTTCTTTAATCAAAAATCCGGGGGGTACGATCGTCCCTGCTGGAGGTTACGTCGCCGGCAGGGCGGATTTGGTGGAGGCGGCAACTTGTCGCTTGACGGCACCGGGAATCGGCAGCAGCGGCGGCGCAACTTTTGATTTGAATCGGTTGCTGTTTCAGGGTTTGTTTATGGCTCCCGGTTGTGTGGGCGAGGCGATGAAGGGCAATCATTTGACGGCTTATGTTTTTTATAAGTTGGGTTATCGAGTGAATCCTATGCCTTTGGCTAGAAGACGAGATGTGATTCAGGCGATCGAATTCGGTTCTGCTGATAAGTTAATTGCTTTTTGTCGGGCTGTTCAGCAAAATTCCCCCGTCGGTTCCTATTTAGATCCGGTGCCGGCTCCGATGCACGGGTATGAAAGTCAGTTAGTGATGGCTGGGGGTACTTTTATTGATGGGAGTACGTCGGAGTTTTCGGCTGACGGGCCTCTGCGGGAGCCTTACGTGGCTTTTTGTCAGGGGGGGACTCATTGGACTCATGTATCGATCGCCCTGGAGGATGCGATCGAGGCTGTGGGCCCCGCTAAGGAATGAGAATTAAATAACTTACAATGCGTGATGGTTCTTGTGGGATGGGCGTCCCGCCCGTCCAGAAAGGGCGGGCTATAAGAGCCCAACCCCTACTCCCCACTTTCAAGAGTGTAAATTATTTAATTCGCAATCCTAAGTAAGTTGGAGGGGCGGTACGGTATGGGGGATACCTGGGTTTGCATGGTGATTTTTGGGGATTTTTTGAGCGCAGATGCAGGCAGATTGACGCTGATGAACGCAGATTAGAATATCTCTCCGGGCTCGGCTGCTGGGAGTTTGCTCGCCGGCGCGATCGCGCCGGAACCTGTACTCAGCATCAGAGTTAAAATTAATATCGCTGTATTTGCGAGTTTACTCAGCTTTTTTGAGTGCTTGAATATCACCTTGCATAATCAAACTGACATTGCGCGAAATCTTGTCTATTTCCCACTCCCACCACCTAATTTCTAATAGTTGTGCTACTTCAGCATCGCTAAAACGCTGTTTGATTGGATGGGCGGGATTTCCACCTGCAATGGTGTAAGGGGGAATGTCTTTTACTACAACGGATTTGGCGGCAATGACTGCACCGTCGCCGATTTTTACTCCGGGCATAATCAGGGATTCATAGCCGATCCAAACATCATTGCCAATGACGGTATCGCCTTTACTTGGCAGTTCCATTAATAAATTCATGGCTGTTTGCCAACCATTTCCAAAAACCGGAAAAGGATAAGTTGAAATTCCGTCGAGTTTGTGATTTGCACCGTTCATTATGAATTTGACGTTGGTGGCGATCGCACAAAATTTACCAATAATTAATCGGTCGTTTCCGTAGTTATAAAGTACATTTTTTTCAAAATTTTCTGGATCTATTGGATCGTCGTAATATGAGTAATCGCCGACGATAATGTTGGGGGATTTAATAAAGTTTTTGATGAAGCATACGCGCCGCTGATCGGCCATCGGATAAGGTCGGTTTGGATCGGGTCCAATTTCTGTCATAAGTTTCAATCCTTATTTGTTAAGCTACTGGATTAATGTAGTGTTAATTCGAGTCAGGTTTGCTTCTAAGGAATGAGAATTAAATAACTTCCACAAGTTTGTGGGATGGGCGTCCCGCCCGTCCAAAAAGGACGGGC